>DATDFP010000265.1:0-7884 GCA_036522535.1 Gemmatimonadales bacterium | reverse complement strand
GTGCGCGGCGCCCCGGTGCGCGTGTACGTGGAGACCGGCGAAGACGGCTACCTCGTCGTGTTGCGCGCTCGCACCGACGGACGGATCCAGGTCCTCTTTCCCCCCGATCCTACCGCCGACGCGCTCGTGCGCGCCGGAACGTACGAGATCCGCCGAGCCAATGACGGTGAGGCGTTCGTTGTCGTCGAGCCCGACGGCACGGGCATGGTCCTCGCCGCGCTCTCCCCTGGCTCGTTGCGGATCGGCGAATTCGTACATCAGGCGGATTGGAACCCTGACGCACTGGCGCCTTCCTGGCCCGGCGCGGACGGCGAAGGGGCGCTGATCGACGTTGTGCAGCGGATGGCGGGCGACGGCTACTTCAACTACGATTTCATCACCTACACCGTCGCGCCGCCTTCCTACGCGCAGCAAGAGACCACACCGCTGTCCCCCGAGTACTCGTCCTGCCTGGGATGCTCGTTCGTCAACGTCACGCTGTTCGTGCCCCAAGCGGCGGTCGCGTGCGATCCGTTCCTTGCTCCATGTCTCGGCTTTCCGTTCGCCCGCCGCCACGTGCCGTTCTGCGGGCAGCGGACGGGGTGCTTCGACCGCGGAACCACCGTGACCGCGGTCGGAGCGACCGTGGTTCCGCTATATAGCCGCACCGCCTTGAGCGGTCGCTCCATCCTGCGGAGCCGGCGGTTCGTCGTACCGCCGCGTCCGAGGTCCATACCGGTCATCGGGCCCCGCGTTCGAGTGCCCGAC
This sequence comes from Gemmatimonadales bacterium, assembly GCA_036522535.1. Taxonomy (GTDB): domain Bacteria; phylum Gemmatimonadota; class Gemmatimonadetes; order Gemmatimonadales; family GWC2-71-9; genus AG12. Next base: position 7,137 of record DATDFP010000265.1, on the reverse strand, counting down.
CGGCGCAGTAGTGGCCGCGCCACGGTGACCGCGGGGGCGGCTCCGGTCGGTGCAAGGCGGCTCGGGACGCAGAGCTCCGGTAGAATCGTGATTCCGCTGCGGAGCCGGCCCGTCTCCCAGCCCGCGATGCCCGTGCAGCGACGCTGGTGGCCGACTTCGAGTAGCCAGACTGTGATCCCGTTGACCGGGGCAGCTGCGCGCCCGCCGATCGCCGATGAGCCCGAGCGCGCCCGCTCGCATCCCGCGGCCTCAGGCCTCATGGCAGTGCCCCCCCCGCTCGGAACGGCGGTCGGGGCGCTCGAGAGACCGGCACCCCCCGCACCCCGGGGCGCGCCGGCTTCACGCCAATCCGGATCGCTTTTGCCTGCAGGCCGTCCTCACGCGGTGGCGCAGCCCCTGCTGCCGCTCAGCGCGAGTCCTCGCGCGGGAGCCACCAGTCCGACCCGGGCGCTCGCGCCGACAAGCGCCGCATGGCAGGGTCCCGCGGCGCGCACGCGAACGGCCGGACGGCGCCATTAGTCACATCGTTCGCTCCGCCCCCGCCCCTGCCCTCACCGCGGCGCGCCCGGCATCAGGACGCCTGCGCCGCTGACCCCATGCGTCCCGTCCGGCACACTCTCATCGAACACATCCGTGCACCTGCCGATCGGGTGTTCGACGTGCTCTCCGACCCGGACCGCATTGCAAAGTGGCTCCCCGGATGCGGCGCCGTGCAGAGCGACGGCCCGCTGCGCAGGGGCGCGCGATTCAGGGCGCGCTTCGGGGCGCGACTCACGGAGTTCGAGATCGTGGACTTCAACCGGCCGCAGACGTTCGGCTGGGCGGAGCGCGGGCAGCGTCAGAGCTCGAAGGTTTTCTTCCGGCTCGACGCCGCCGGCGGGGCGACGGCCGTTACGGTCCAGGATGTATGGACCCCCAAGTCCGTGGGCGGCTGGGTGCGGGGTCGCCTCTTCCCGAGGCGCAGCCCACAACGCCACCTAGGCGCGATCCTCAAGAACCTGCGGCAGCTCGTTCCCGGTTGATCTGCCTCGACATAGGCGATCAGAGCCCGGCGCATTGACGAGTTGCCTCCAGACCTGTAGCTTCGCCGCCACAGGCCAGAACATCGGCTTGCACCGACATTAGTGGGAGGACTGGAGTATGACGACGGGCGTCAAGGAGTTTTTGGAGACCTACGAGCTGTATCAGCGATTCCACCCTCGTACTGGAGCCTGGTGGAACGGCGAGTGGCCTGAAGCGGTCGACGTATTTTGTCGCGTCTGCGGCCAGACGGGTTCCCACACCATCTGGCCGAGCAAGGTGGCCGGGGTCACCCCTGAGTGGGGCGTTTACATGATCGACGGAATGTGTCAGCGCTGCAGCCGGGACAACGTGATGTTTTGGGTCGAGGTCAACCTGCGGGAGGGGTGGATGCAGAAGGCCGGTCAGTTACCGGCGGTTGCCGTCGCGGATGCGTGATCGCACTTCGTTGGATGTCCTCTGCCGGGGTGATCTGAGCCGATAGTCGCAGTTCCGAAGTATCCGCGCTCCTAGCCTTCCTTCGGGCGCGTCTTCCCCGATGACCAGTAACGTGTTGCTGTCAAGTTGTGACCTTCCTGCTGCAGGCGGGTCCCAACGGCTCGAGCGGAATCCATGCGCCGTGGTGTCACGGAATGGGTTGGCATCACTCTTGCCCTCGCCGGAATGGGAACCGAGACGGTAACACGGTAACGGAGTCCAGTTGTGTAGTTCCGGTTGGGTAGGTAGTCAAGGAAGGTCATAATGCAGATTGCCGGTCGCCGCTTTCTCACGCGCACCAGTCGAGCTCATTCCCCCGGCTCGAAGCGGTGAGATGGCCCGGCCACGCTGCGACTTCTACGATTGGGCGACCCATCGGGGCTGCGACCAGCCGGCGCGGTGGGTGACCCACCAGAGCTCCCAGACCACCGGGCGCCCGGCCCATTACTACTGCGACGCCCACCGGCCTCCGCGGGCGCAGCCGCTCACGGCGCCGCCCGTCGCGCCCAAGCCTCGCAAGACATCGTGATGCCCTGGCGATCGGTTGCAGGATGAGTTGCAGGATGAGTTGCAGGATGAGATGAAGCATCAACAAGGAGGAATCATGAAGGCCCCTAGAGCAGAGATTGGAGAAAGTTCGTGAAAGGCGACAAGAAGGTTCAGAGGTTAATCACCGAGTTCGTCCGGATGGCTGACAACCAGCCCAAGACCTGTCGAATCTGCGGTTGGGTCACGAGCGCCAAGGTTGCGCGCGCGTCGAAGGTCTCGCACGAGAAGCAGATGCATGACCACGTTGAATCGCATCGGTCGAGAAGCGAGAAGCAATCCTGAAGCCACTTGCTTCACCCACCGGTAGAGCCCAAATTCGTTATGGCACAGCGGCGACTTCTCCGGCAACAGCTAGGAGCAGCACCGCTTCCACGGGAAGAGTGGGAACAGATGGTTGAGATTCATTGTCACGCCTGCGGCGGGTTCATCATGGAGCCGGAACGCATCTCGTATGTGCTGCCGTCCAACATCAAGACCGCGGCAGCTCCCCATAGCGCGTTTTGCACGTGTGCGCCGCCCGTCGTCTACGGGCCGCCGCCTGGGTACATGTCGTCACCGGGCATGGAGATGCCCGATCACCCCAAGGCCTGACAACGAAGCACCGGGACGCCCCGGGCCCGGCGGCGGCAGCACGCGGCTTGCAACCGTCCGTAACGGCTCGGCGGCGCTCTTGCAGGATGAGCCGCGACGTCCTACTCTCCCGGCGGCCAGATGTCACCGGAAACACGCTACATCATACAGGTGGACCGGCCCGGCGAGCGCCTCGACTTGGCTGCGCTCCGCGCGCTGCTCGACGAGGCCGGGGTCGCGTTGGACCCGGATTATGGCCCCATCCCGATCAATCCCCAACTCGGTCGCTACGTCGTCCGCGGCGTAGCGTCGCCCGACGCGCGCGCCCGGGCCGAACAGATTCCCGGCGTCCGCTTCTTCGCCGACGCCCTCCAGGAGCCGGCGCCGTGACGGCCCCGCTCCAACCACTCTCGCCCTGACCGCGCGGACCCGGGCTCGGCGAGTCAGGACGGCCTAGGCCCTCGGCTGCGATCGTCCTTTCGGCTTCGGCTTCGAGCTCGCTCTCGGCTTTACCCCCAGGCCCCTCACGGCCGCCGCCGCATCGATTACGCCGTAGCCGAGGTCGTAGTCCCAACCGTCGCCTTGCAGGTCCCGCGAGGTCCGCTGCAAGAGACCCTTCAGCTGCGCCGGCGCCAATCGGTCGGTGGCGAAGCGTTGGCGCAGGGCGGCCGCGACGCCCGCGGCGACCGGACTCGCGGCCGACGTGCCGGCGTCGGCGGGGTAGATCCGCGACCCCACGAAGTGACTGAAACCGGCCAGGTCGGGTTTGCGCGAGTAGAGCGCGCCGCGCCCCTGTGACGAATAGCCCAGACGCCGGTCCGTGACGGTGACCGCGGCGACCGTAATCACGTCGGGATGCGAGTTGGCGCCGTGGATAGAGGCGCCGGGGCCGGTATCGCCGGCGCCGCATTTCGAGTCCGGGCAGTCGGCCCCGCAGTTCCCCGCCGCGAAGAACACGTCCGCGCCCGCCGCAACGAGGCTGCCGGTGATCTGGTTGAACGGGTGGTCGGGATTGGCGCTGTAATTTTCCGGCGAGCCGATCGGCGCGTCGTTCAGGCGGTCGAACAGCCCCCAGCTGTTGTTGACCACCCAGCGACCGGGCGCGGCGCTCACCTTCTCGATCAAGTCCGCGAACGCAGCGATGCCGTCCGAAAGAAACGCAGCCCAGGTGCCCGCCTGGGACTTGAGGAGCGCATAGTCGAGGATCTGCGCGTCGGGGGCCGCTATGCGGACGTCGTACGCCACCATAGTGCCGTGGCCCGGCGGGCTCGAGCCCGGGACATACTCCGGGGTGGGCGCCCAGCCCCCGGCGACCGGGATGCGCGAGCCGTCGATCCCCATATCGACGATGGCGACGTGTACACCACGGCCGGTCAACCCGGCTCGGCGGAGCGCCGGGACGCCGAGTCGCCTGGCCACGTCCGCCGTGGCACCGACCGGAGCGTCGCCGCAGTAGGCGGACGAGGAGGACGGGAACGGGGACAACAGGGGGTCGGCGAACACGCCGACGATCTCGCCGAGCCGCTCGCGCCGCAGCCGCTCGATGGCGTCCTGATCGTCGCACTGCGCCCGTACGACGTACGCCTCCGCCGATCCGACGCTGCCATAGTTGAAGCCGCTCGCGGGCGGGAGGCCGTTCCCGACGCCGCCGTGGCGCCGCATGCGGACCGGGTGGTAGGCCTCGTCGAACGACACCCCCGCGACCTTCAGCCGGTCATTGAGGTGCGGCCCGGCCGGCCCGAACGAACGCTCGTGCCATGCCTCCTCCAGGGGCCCGTTGCCCCGGATCAGGACGATGCGACGCTTCATACCCGTCTCATCCCTCTTTCGGGTCGATCAGTGCGACGACGAGCGTGTACAGGATGAGGAGCAGCGACCCGTACACCGGCTGGCCCGGGACGTGTTGGAACGGCCCGCCCAGGGCGAACACCCACACGGCGAACGCACCCGTGGAGATGATCGTCTGGGTGACGGGCGGCCGTCTCCCCGGAGCCGCGGCCTGCTTCCAGGTCCACAACGCCGTCAGCAGCAGACCGATGCCGAAGGCGACCCAGAGGATGGTTTGCCGAGGAAGGTCGCGCGCGCTCGAGACGAGCCCGGTGACCGCTACCCAGGCGGCCACGATGTCCGCCGGGATGTACTTGACGGCCTTGTCGAAATAGCTATCGAACTCGACGGCGGGAGTTAAACCGGCGGCAGCCTGCGCCCTGGTCGGGGCGACACGAATTCGACGGCCCATAGGGCCCTCCTCGGTCGAAGTCGGGGCGCATGTTGGGTATACCCCCCGGGCCGTCGTTGGGGCTCACCTCACCGCCTGATCACAGCCTCTGACCCCCCTCTCTGCATCGCAGAGAGGGGGACGACGAGAAATCCGTTTCGAGAGCAACCTGCGATCAAGCGGCGGGAGGAGGGCTCGGGGGCGCCTCTCCGCGTTTCCGGTCGTCCTTGCGCAGCCACCACATCACGAGGAGCACGAGGCCGACGACGAACGCGGCCTTCACCATGAGCCAGAAGAACGGCAGCACGAAGGGAAAGAAGATCTTCCAGCAGACCACGCCGACGAGGCCGACCGCGGCGAGCTGGAGGAGGCGCTTGGACATGGGTGGGGCTCCGGCGTAGGGGTCGCCATCCGTACGCGAAGGCGCGGCGGCCGGTGTCACCCGCCGGACGACGGGCGGGTGCGACGGACCCGCGGAACTATCAGGCTCCCGCGGGTCCGGTCCTCGTACGATCCTCGGGTGTTACACCCACGACAGTCCGGCCGACGCGCCGAGCGCCTGTTCCGCCGGGACGACCGTCGTCTGGTCATCCACCACGAGACGGAGATTGCCGTTCGAGCAGACGAGGGCGTTCAGAATGTCATAGACCCCCGAGGCGGACACCTGAAGGCCCTCCAGCGTGACGTCGCTCGGCAGTGGGCCCTCATCTCCCCGATTCAGAATCGTCCTGACCCGAATCGGACCCATGTTGCAGAAGAGGGTCTGAGCTTCCGTGCCGCCGGCCAGCGCGAGAACCCTGACGTTCGGCAGATCGGCCCTGATCTCCTGGCCATGGGATACCTTCGCCTCCTGCATCCTCTCCCTGAGTCGGTAAGACTGCGATTGTGCTGTGACGCGGGCTTCCATGGGCGCCTCCGGCTAAGGTGTTATTGAGGTGACTGGGAATTCGCTGGGATACGAACGAGCAGCGCCGTCAAGCCTGCCGCGGTGATGGCGGTGTGCGCGAGGCGCGCGGGGAACCGGAGACCTGCAACCTGCATACGCCTTTTCCTCCACCCTTCCCCCGAATCGGGGGCCGGGACCTACGGCACCATCACCGAGCAGGGCAAGAGGGATGCCAGTCTCCCTCGATGGGAGGTACGCACGAGGGCCCAGGCACGACGCCACTTTTCGGTGCGGGGACGAGCGATAGTGCAACGAGTTGTGTGGTAAATGAACACCACCGTCCCCGTCTTGCGTCGCTCAGATCCGCCGCTTCGACTGCGGTGAATGGGTCACGACGCTTTCAGGCGCGGTCCCGCCGTGGCGCAGCGCGAACACGGTCCTGCCGTTCGAGCCGAGGTCCAGCTCGACCACCAGGTGGGTGCGATCGCGCGCCATCCGCCAGGCGCGCGGCGACCGGGACTCACGACTCGTGGCCGCGTGCGCCGCGGCGACGACCTCGCCGGGCGGCTCGGTCGTGGCCGCCAGGTGCCGGCAGGTCGTGCACCGACGGGGTTGCTGGGCCATATCGGCGATGCACACGCTTCGGCCGCAATAGCCGCACTCCATGCGATGCCGGGCACAAGCGTCCCGGCCGCACACGGGACATTGCGCGGCGCCCGCGAGGGAGAAGGCCTGACGGTCCAGGTGGCATATCTTGCGGTGCGCCTCACACGCGTATGCCCCGTTCGTGTCGAGCAACGGCTGGAGGTGGGTGAAGCAATGGGGGCGTTTGTCCTCCAGGCACTCCGCCGAGTGCACCGAGCAGGCGTACTTGCCGCAGGTTGCGCACGGCGCGAGCTCGTCCGACGCGTAGACGGCCTCAGGCTCGTAGGCACACTGTGCGCGGTGGCGCTCGCATACGGGGCGGCGTGACCTGTCGGTGCGGCGCAGGTGCTTCGCGCAATGCACCTGCGCGTCCAGGACGCAGGTGCCCTGGTGCGCGGCGCACACCGCCTTGCCGCAGCTCGCGCACGGCGTGACCTCGTCCAGGCCGACCGGCTCGTTGGTGTTCCCCTGGCAGTAGCGCACGCAGGCGGGACAGAGCCGGCGGCTGCCCTTGGGCGCGTCGGGCCGGCTCTGCTGTGCGTGCAGGTTGCAGACGATCCGCCCGCAGCTCCCGCACGAGGCGAGGCATGCCGAGCAGCTTGGGTGGCCGCCCTCGGCGCAGACTCCCTCGTGGGCCGTGCAGTGCGTCAGCCCGCAGGACTGGCAAGCGCGCGCGTGCTCTTCGCACGCGGGCTGCTCGTCCACGCGGCACTGCGCGATGCCGTGGTCCGCGCAGAAGTCCTCGGCGCATACGGAGCACCGCCACGAGCAC
>DATDFP010000264.1:0-4055 GCA_036522535.1 Gemmatimonadales bacterium | reverse complement strand
GTATTCCACATGGCTGTCTCCTCGGCTCAGAAGGTCACGTTGACGCGCGCCAGGAAGTACCGCACAGGCGGCTGGGTGAGAAAGTCGGCGACGCTGAAGTTGGGCTGCCCCGCGTCGTTGATCTCCGGGTCGACGCCGCGGTAATTGGTCCACGTCGCGAGGTTGCGCCCGGTCACCGTCAGACTCAGTGAGCTGGCCCCGAGGCGGGACGCCCACTCCGTCGGCGCGAAGTACGTCAGTGAGACCTCGCGCAGCTTCACGAAGCCCCCGTCCTGGTAATAGCCCGTTTCGAGCGCCGGCGCCGTGATCGCCGCGGCCTGATCCGCGAGCGAGCTCCCGGGCAGCCGCGCGCCGGCGCAAATGCCGAAGATGCAGCGGAACGATTCGGTGGAGTTGTCGAGCTTGTTTCCCCAGCGGCCGTCGAACTGACCGAACAGCCGGAAGCGCCGAAGGAAGCTCACTTCGGTGGACAGCGACGCGCCGTGCGTGGGAACCGACGAGCCCTGGAACGTGTCCGAGTCTCCAAAGACCAGCTCTCCGGCGGACGCGCGGCCGTCGATCAGCCCGTCCCCGTTCACGTCTTTGAAGGTGTAGGGCGTGCCCCAGTACCCGCCCGCCGGATACCCGGCCTCGTGGCGCTGCGTGGCGCCGCCGAGCCCGAAGATGATCGGGGTGTTGATCGAGTCCGTCTTCAAGACGCGGTTCTTGTTCCCCCACCCGCTCGCCGTGATGCTCCACTGCACGTTCGCAGCGTTGACCAGCTGGGCGGTCAGGAGCAGCTCGAAACCCTTGTTACTGACCTCACCGAGGTTGTCGAACCGCGTGAAGCTCTCGCCCACCGACGGCGCAATCTGGACGGCGATCAGTCCGTCCTTGGAGTCCTTGTTGTAATAGGTCGCCTCGAAGTGCAGCCGCTGGTGTAAGAGGTCGGCGTCGAACCCGGTCTCGATCTCCCGGGTCTGCTCCGGCTTCAGGTTGGCGTTGCCCGCCCCTCCGATGGTGATGGCGGGAACGTCGGTCCCGCCCGACGCCACTGCGACGGGCCGGAAGAAGTGGAGGGCGTCGAGCGTGCCGGGCGCCCGGCCCGACTTGCCCCACGCCGTCCGGAGCCGCAGGCTCGAGAGCCAGCCCACGCGCGGGAAGAACGGCTCTTCGGAGATCACCCACGAGCCGGAGAGCTTCGGGTAGACGATATTGCCGAACTGCGTGCCGAACGACGAGTTCTTGTCGGCGCGCACCGCTCCGGTGAGGTACAGCCGGTCGCGGACGGCGATCTGCTCCTCGACGTAGCCGCCGAGGGTCACGAAGGGCGCGGTCGTGTCGTTCACCGAAGGAACCACGATGCCGCCCAAGGCGCTCGTGCCGGCGACGACCTTGCGCCCCGACGCCTGCACCTGCTGGTACACGTTCTTGAAGTACTGCACCCCCGCGGTCGTGTTGGAGTTGACGACGGGTGACAGGCGGAACGACGCCGTCGTCGCGAACGTCGCGGTGTACGCGAAGATCTGGGCGCGGTTCTGGTTTGCGTTCCCGTCGAGGCGGCTCTGATCGAGCGGAATCACGTTCGGCGGCGTGAGTTGGTTGTCACCCTGGTTGGTCACGTCGTAGCCCGCAGTGCCGCGCATGGTCAAAAAGCTCGCGGGCCGGAAGTTGACGTTCAGGCCGCCGGTGAAGCGCTCCACCCGCTGCGTCGTGGAGATTTGGTTCGCCTGGGCGGGGGTGAGGAAGCGGTACCCTCCCTGTACCGCCGGCGCCTGGGGATTGTTGGGGCTCCCGGTCGGCGCCACCGTATCGAACGCATATCCGAGCAGCCCGCTCGACACGATGCCCTGGTCGTTATTGTCGTTCTGCGGCAGCGCCAGGTTGCTCGACACATAGCCGACGCTCGCCGTGACGTCCATCAGCCTGCTCACCTGGTCGCGCAGGTTGGCACGCAGGCTCGTCTTCTTCAGATCGTTGGACTCGAAGACGCCCCTCTCCCGCTGAAAGTCGCCCGAGAGATAGAACGTCGTGATGTCGCTCCCCCCTTGGGCGGTCAACCCGTAGTGCTGCCGCACCCCCTCGCGGAACGGCGAGTTTTGCTTCAGCGGATTGAAGCTGTCCACTCCGACGATCGTGCAAGCGCCGGCGGCCTGGGACGAGAGCCGGCACGACGTGCCGCTGGCGCGCCTGGAGAAGTAGTTGGCCGGCCAATCGGCCTCGTCGTTGAGCGTGCCGCCTTCGGCGAAGGCGGTCCACTTCGTCGGCCCCGGCCGTCCCTGCTTGGTGCGGATCTGGATGACGCCGTTGGCCGCGTCGGTGCCGTACAGCGCGGCAGCCGAGGGCCCCTTTACCACCTCGACCGATTCGATGTCTTCCGGGTTGAGGTCGTTGAGGCGGGACGGCGCCTGCCCACCCACCCCGATTGCGCCGTCGGCGTTGGGCGTGTTGTCGATGCGCACCCCGTCGACCACCACGATCGGCTCGTTGCGGAGCGACAGGCTCGTGGCGCCCCGGATGCGGATGCGGGAGCCTGTGCCGGTGGTCCCGCCGCTCTGGAACACTTCGACGCCCGGCACGCGGGAATTCAAGAGGTCGGCGGCGTTTCTCGGCGCGGCCTCCTGCGCGATCTTCGCGGCGTCGATCGTCCCCACGGTGTTGCCCAGCTCGCGCTTCAACTGCTCGGCGCCGGTCGCCGACACGACGACCGCGTCCAGCGGCACCGCTGCGGGAGTGAGCGCGAAATCGGCGCTTGCGGCTCCGCCCGCGGCCACGGTGATCGGCTGGGTCGTCGTGGCGTACCCGATCAACCGTACCTGAATTTGATATTGGCCGGGAGCTACCTTCGCGATGCTGTAGCGCCCTTCTGCGTTGGTGCGCCCCTGCAGGCTGGTGCCCACGAGGAGCACCGAGGCACCCGCGACCGGTTGCTGATTTGACTTGTCCGTCACTTGCCCGGTAACGCTGCCTTGCTGGGCCTGCACGGGCCCAGCCGCAGACGCTGCGACCAGCGCGACCGCTGCGGCGACGCCGGCCAGCCGGCGAAGAAATGGAATGTTCATCAGTCTGTCCTCAGGCAAAGAGTTGTGCACTAGCTGCAGTCCGACGAGACGACAAACCCGTCCGCCTGTGATGGCGCACGAGCATGGCCAGCGGCTGACAGCCACCGGCGATCCAGCAGGACTAGCGGCGGGCGCTCGGGAAGCCGACGCCCTACCGTGTACAGCGAGCTTGAGGAACTGAGGGGAGGGGATATCGGTTAGCCGACGGGGCATGACGCATAGTCCGACCTCCGGGCGAGAGAGAGGTGGATCGGGTGTGACGGCGCGGACGACGCTCAAATACTGCATGGTGTTACGGGGGCTCGCAAGAGTCCGGCTTTCGCTGTAGGCTTCCCGACCGGGCCCCATGACCCACCCCAGGAGCGTCCCCGTAATCCGCGTGGGCACCGCGCTCGCCGCCCTGCTCTTCGTCGGGTCCGCCTGCTTCTGGCACCGCAAGGGCGTCCGCGAAGCCGCGCTCGACGTTCCCGAGGGCGAAATCGCGCTCCGCGTGACCAATCACAATTTCCTGGATGTCACGGTCTACGCGCTCCACAACGGGCAGCGCACCCGGGTGGGAACCGTCACGGGATCGTCGGCCCAGGTCTTTTACCTACCGGCGCGCCTGCTCGGTCTGGGACGGGAGATCCAGCTGCTCGGCGATCCGATCGGAAGCACCGACTTCGCGCTCACGGAGACGCTGATAGTCCAGCCCGGGCAGTATATCGAGTGGACGCTCGAGACCGACCTGCGGCGGTCGAGCGTGGGGGTGTACTGAATAGGAGGGCGGTAGAAGACGGTAGAAGGCGGTAGAGGACGGTAGAGGTGAAGCGCGTGCAGTGCCTCTGAGAAGACATCAGACATCAGGCGTCAGTCCGAATCTTGTCTCTGATGTCTGACGTCCGACGTCTTCATTTCCCTGCGAGAGGGGCCTTGATCTGAATTTCTCGCGCCCCAGCCAGGGGCGTCTCCGATTCGGCACCGCCGGGCCAGCGAACCCACACGGCCCTCGCCTGCTTGCCGGCCTCGAGCCCC
>DATDFP010000263.1:0-3477 GCA_036522535.1 Gemmatimonadales bacterium | reverse complement strand
AGGCGCTCACCGGTCTCGCCACCGTGTATCTCGACTACGCAGCGTTCGCGGGAGCGCTTGCCCGCGGCCGCAACCTGGACGATTCAGCGCTGGTGCTCGCGGCCGGCTGGCCGAGTGTCGCCCAGCTGAAGTGGCAGCATTTCCAGGACCGGCTGCGCGCCGCGCGCCCACCCCTGACGGCGGCGCAGACGGACTCGGCTTATCAGGCGGGGACCGTCCGGCTGTTCCAGCACATCCTGATCAGCATCCCCGCGAACGCGGCTCCCCCGATCGAACGGCAGAAGAAGCAGGAGGCGACGGGAATCCTGCGCCAGGCCGGCGCCCAAGGCGGCGTGAGCTTCGCCCGGCTCGCGGAGCGGTACTCGGAGGATCCCGGCAGCAAGTCCCGGGGAGGATATCTCGGGGCCGTCCGCCGCGGCCGGTTCGTGCCGGCGTTCGACACGGCCGCCTGGCACCTCGCGCCGGGCGGTCTCAGCGCCCTGGTGCGCTCCCCGTTCGGGTATCACATCATCCGCCGCCCGCCCCTGGCGGAGGTGCGGGACTCGTTCCGCGCGGACATCGAGAACGACCTGGCCATGCAGTTCGACTCCCTCCACCTCGATAGCCTGTCGAGGCTCCGGGGCCTCGAGGTCGAGGCGGGGGCCCCGGCGCTCGTCCGCTGGACGATGGAGCACCTCGCCGCGGCGGGTACCGACCGCCGAACGCTCGCCACGTATCGGGGGGGCGCGTTCCGGGTGCATGACCTTGCCCGCTGGATCCTCGCCATCGACCCGAACCAGGCACGGGGCCTGGCCTCGGCCGGCGACGAGCAGCTAAAACGGTTCGTCCGTATCCTCACACAGCGCGAGCTCCAGCTGCAGCAGGCCGATTCCGCAGGCGTGCAGCTCACATCCGAGGACTGGCGGCAGATCAAGGTGGACCACGACTCGGGGCTCACGATCCTGCGAAACTTCCTCGACCTGCCGCCCCAGCTCCTCAAGGATTCGGCCGCCACCGAGCGAGCGCGGATCGAGCTCGTCATGGCCCACGTGAACGCCTATCTCGACCACGTCTTCCTGACCCGAAGCGCGCGCTTCTTCCCCGTGCCGCCGTTCCTCGCCGCCACGCTCCGGGGAGCCGACTGGTCCATCAACGAGGCAGGCATCGCCCGCGCGCTCACGCAGGCGCAGGCGATTCGCATCCGAGCCGATTCGGGACGCGTCGAGCCGGGCAACGGCCTAAGGCTCGCGCCCGGCCCGGCGCCCGTGCCCGGGCCGGGGGACAGCACGGGCGGGAAGCCGAGGCGGTAGGATGCGCGGGGCCTCGCTGACGTTCGTCGTGCTGTGCGTGACAGCCGCCGGGGCTCCCCTGGACGCGGCGGCTCAGGGGGATCGCGTCGCTGCGCACCCCGTGGATCGGATTCTGGCGATCGTCGGGTCGAAGCCGATCCTCGCCTCGCAGGTGGAGGAGCAGCTGGTGCTGGCCCAAGCTCAGGGGCTCAAAATGCCGAGCGATTCGGCCGGCCGGGAAGCGGCGCGCCGCCAGATTCTGAACCAGATGGTGGAAGAGGAGTTGCTGGTCCAGCAGGCCGAGCGCGACACGACGATCAAAGTGAGCGACCAGGAAGTCCAGGACCAGGTCGAGCAGACCGTGCAGAACGTCCGCAAACAGTTTACCTCAGTCACCGAATTCCAGGCGCAGCTGCGGGCGGCGAACTTCCAGACCGAGGAGGAGTGGCGTCGCTGGCTTGCGGACAGCCAGCGCCGGTCGATCCTGCAGCAGCGACTCCTCGAGCTGCTACGCCAGAAGGGGAAGCTTCGGCCCATCCCGCCTACCGAAGGCCAGATGCGGGAATTCTGGCAAGCGAACAGCGCGCAACAGCCGAAGCGTCCCGCCTCCATTTCGTTCCGGCAGATCGTGATCGTGTCGCAGCCCGACTCGGTCGGGAAGGCCCGGGCGCGTCAGCTCGCCGAGTCGCTGGTCGTGGCGCTGCGGCACGGCGCGAACTTCGCGGACGTGGCGAAGAAGTTCTCCGCGGACACCGCCTCGCGGGAGCAGGGCGGCGACCTCGGCTGGTTTCGCCGCGGCCAGATGGTGAAGGAGTTCGAGGACGTGGCCTTCAGGCTCCGGCCCGGGGAAATCTCGCCCCCGGTGGAGTCACCGTTCGGTTACCACATCATCCGCGTGGAGCGGGTGCAGCCGGCCGAGGTGCTGGCGCGGCACGTGCTGATCGCGCCCGAGATCTCCCCGGCCCAGATCGACTCGGCCCGCAGGCGAGCGGCCCTGGTGCACGATGCGCTGGCGGCGGGCGCATCGTTCGATTCGCTGGCGCGGCGCTACGGCGACGAGAGCGAGGAGAAGCTCGCGGACGCCCTGCCGCTCTCCCAGCTGCCGCCCGACTACCAGGTCGCGATCGGGAACGACACGCTCCTCGGTCTCAAGCCCGTGTTCGAGGTGGGTGCCAACACGCGCCGGCCCAAGTTCGTGGTGCTCGAGGTGACGAAGCGCCTCCCCGAGGGCGACCTGACGTTCGAGGACGTGAAGGACCGCATCCGCGAGTCCCTGAGCCAGCAGCTCGCAGTGCGCCACTACCTCGATCTGCTGCGCCGCACGACCTACGTCGACATCCGGCTCTAGTACCCGGGGCCGGCGGCCCCGCATGGCGGTGACCCTCGGGGATCCGCGCGGGATTGGGCCGGAGGTAGTGCAGCGCGCCCTCGCGCAGGAGCGCCTGGACGCGGACATCACGCTGATCGGGCCGGACGATCAGATCGCGAAGATCCCGGCTGATCACCGGGTCGGCGTCGGGGTGTGGAGCAAGAGAAACGGGAAACGGGAAACGGGAGACGAGGAGCGCGAGGCCGGCCGGCTCGCGGGGCGGGCGGTCGAACAGGCCGTCGACCTCGTGCGCGCCGGAACACTCGACGCGATCGCCACCGGCCCGGTTCACAAGCACGCGCTGCATCTCGCCGGTTACCGCTATCCCGGCCTCACGGAGTTCCTCGCCCATCTCGCGGGCGCGGACGTCGCGATGATGCTCGCGACCGGCAACCTCCGCGTGGTGTTGATCACAACGCACATCCCGCTGCGGGACGTGCCGGGGCAGGTGACGACCGAGCGGGTAGTCAGCACCGGGCGGATCACCGGCCGGGCGCTCCAAGAGTGGTGGGGGGTCGAGCATCCGCGGCTCGCGGTATGCGCGCTCAACCCTCACGCCGGCGACTCCGGTCTGTTCGGGGACGAGGACGACCGAGTGCTGCGGCCGGCAGCCCAAGCCCTCGGCGCCGCCGGGCCGCTGCCGGCCGACACGGTGTTCGTGCGGGCGTTGAAGGGCGAGTTCGACGCCGTGCTGACGCCGTACCACGACGTCGGCATGACGGCGGTGAAGGTGGCCGGGTTCGGCAAGGGCGTGAACGTGACGCTGGGACTCCCGTTCCCCCGCACGGCCCCGGATCACGGTCCGGCTCTGGACATCGCCGGGAAGGGGATCGCCGATCC
>DATDFP010000262.1:0-2046 GCA_036522535.1 Gemmatimonadales bacterium | reverse complement strand
TCGAAACGAGAGGCGGTCGAGCTGGCGCAACGCTTCCTCGCCATCGCGGGCGGGGGCGAGAGCATCATCCGTCAGGTCTACGAGGCGTCGGAGTATTCTCCTGACGCCTTCCCGCCCGAGGAAGCGGCGCGCGACCAGGCGCGTCGCGACGAGTTGTGGAGGAAGGCCGCGCCGCGCTAGCAGCCAGACGGATCCCGCAGGGGGTCACCGCGGCGCCTTGCGCAGCGCCTGCTCGATCATCAGCAGCTCACCCAGGTTGTCCGCGGTGAGGAGGCCGACGAGCTGGCCGTTCTGGACCACGGGAAGGGTGTGACAGCGGCGCCGCTGCAGCCGGCCGAGCACCCCCTCGAGCATGTCGCGCGGTCCGCCCGTCTCAATGTCTCGCTGCATCACATCGCCGACTCGCACTTCCTTGCCGCGCCGCGCCAGCGCGTTCAGCAAATCGGAGCGGGTCAGCACGCCAACCACGCGTCCTTCCTCGACCACTGGGAAGTCCTGTTGGAACCCCGCGAGGACATAGTCCACGGCCCGCCCCAACGGATCGTCCGGCGCCAGGGTGCGGAAGTCGGTGACCATGGCCTTCTGGACGGGGATGCCCGCGAGAGCGGAGCGCATCTGCACCATCGAGGCCTCCCCCGCCGCTCCCAGCCAGACGAAGAGCGCGATGAACACCAGGAACGGGTTGGTGAACAATCCCACGAAGCCGAACAGCACGGCCATCGCCTGGCCGATCCCCGCCGCGAGCTGCGTGGCCCGGAGGTAGTCCATCCGGAGGGCCAGCAGGCCCCGCAAGACGCGCCCGCCGTCCATCGGGAAGGCGGGGAGCAGGTTGAACGCCGCGAGACTCACGTTGACCCAGAACAACTGATCCAGGAACCTCCCGCCGACCCGGACCACGTCGCCGTACGGTGAGAGCCCCTGGCCCAGCTCGAGTACGACAAACAGGATGGCCGCCAGCACGACGTTTACTGCCGGACCCGCAAGGGCCACCAGCAGCTCCTGCTTCGGGTCCTGAGGCATGCGGTCCAGCCGGGCGACTCCACCGATCGGCAGCAGCGTGATGTCGCGTGTCGGGATGCCGAACCGCCTGGCGGTCAGCGCGTGTCCGAGCTCGTGGAGCACCACGATCCCGAATAGAGAGAAGATGAATGCCACCCCGGTGAAGGCGTCGGCGGCGCTCTGCCTGGCCAGGTAGTGACTGATGGCCACCCAGCCCACGAGGATCAGAAAGGTGACGTGGACGTACAGGTCGATGCCGGCGATCCGAGCGATTCGCCATGACCACTTCATGGTTTTCCCGGCCCTTTCTTTATAGAGCTGCGT
This sequence comes from Gemmatimonadales bacterium, assembly GCA_036522535.1. GTDB lineage: Bacteria > Gemmatimonadota > Gemmatimonadetes > Gemmatimonadales > GWC2-71-9 > AG12. The sequence goes on along the minus strand of DATDFP010000262.1, from coordinate 723 downwards.
TCGAGCAAGCGAGGGGCTCCCATCCGTTCGGCCCACTCGGGGAATGTGCTGGTCGGCCCTCGCCACCGGAGCTCGTCCGCGCTGCTGAAGAGCGGCGCGTCGGTCCGGAGCGTCGCGAGGTCCTTGAAGAGGAGGGCGAGCTGCCGGCCCTCGCCGAGGACGGAGGGTGGGAAGCTCTCGATCGGCCCGTACTCGTTCAACAGTCGAGCCGCGGTCACTCGGCCAATCCCAGCCACGCCGGGGTAGCCGTCCTGTGCGTCGCCGACCAGGGCGAGGAAGTCGGGGATGAGCCTGGGCTCGACGCCGAACTTCTCCCGCACGCCGGCCGCGTTGCGGACCGTGCCGCTGCGGCGGTCCACCTGAACGACCCGGTCGCCGCGGACGCACTGGGCGAGGTCCTTGTCGTTCGCCCAGATACACACCTTCTCCACGATTTCCTGTTGGGAAGCAATATGCGCCGCGGACGCGAGGGCGTCGTCCGCTTCCAGCTCGATCATGGGCCAAACGACGACTCCCATGGCGGCGAGCGCATCCTCGAGCGGCTGGAATTGCGCCGCGAGTGCGGGATCGATGCCCTCCCCTGTTTTGTAGCCGGGCCAGAGCGCGTTGCGGAAGGACTCGATGACGTGATCGGTGGCGACGCCGACGTGGGTAGCCCCCTGCTCGATCATCTGCAAGACTGTGTGGAGCACGCCGGCGACGGCGCCGAACGGCGGATCTTCC
>DATDFP010000261.1:0-3114 GCA_036522535.1 Gemmatimonadales bacterium | reverse complement strand
GACCGGTGCTACGGGCGCTGTGGGAGCAACAGGTGCTACTGGCGCGTCGGGTGCTACTGGCGCGAGCGGCGCCACGGGCTCACCGGGCGCGACCGGCGCCACCGGTAGCGCAGGGGCGACGGGTTCCACGGGCGCCCAAGGCGTCACTGGTTCCGGCGAGGCGGCCGCCTACGCGCGGCTCACCCTCCCCGCGGGTCCGGGGGCCGGAGCGGTCACCGTGAGCAATTCGGTGAACGTCACTTCGGCCAACCGGATCGCGGACGCCACCCAGAAGGGCACCATCTGCATCAACGTCAGTGCGGCATTCAACAGCATTATCGCGGTGGTCGGCGAGGATCACGTCAACAACGACCTCGGCGGCGGGGGAACAACGGCCCTAGTGCTGGCAGGCGTGCAGTCGGAGGTGCCCAAAGCCGTCTGCACCGGCAGCCAGGCGTGGATTCAGACCTATGGTTCAGATGGACACAGGACCAGTGACGCCACGACGGTCTTGGTGATCATGCACTAGCAGGCGGTTTCAAACGGTGGGTGGACGGGAGGCCCTCGGGCCTCCCGTTCGTTTTCCGCCTTTCCGTCTTCCCCGGTCGCCGGCGTAAGCTTCCGCATATTGTTCCGTCTCGGCACCCGACGTTCGTTCTCACTCCGGTCGATCCGGGGCAAAGCGGCCATGACGCACCTCGAGGCGCCCGAGCCCGAGCGCGATCGCGAGCTGCGGAGCGCCAGGGCGGGATCCTGTGCGAGGTCGAAGGCGCGGTGGAACGGGATACTCATCGGGCGCGCCGCGTCCACCAGGACCCGTTTGCGCTCGGCGTCGACCCGGCCGTCACTGACGAGGAAGCCGAGCACCGCGCCGTCGGCGCCCAGGCGCCTGGCCTCGGCAATGTCGTGGAGCATGACGGCCATCTCGTTGGCATCGTAGAGGAAGTCTCCCGCACGGCGGCCAGCAGCCCGGCGCTCGGAGTAAGCCGCCTTCGAACCGGCTGATTCACAGCTCGAGGCGCCCGGCGCCGCCCGCGACCGCCGCCAGCGCCCCGGCCACCGAATCCACGCACGCCTCGACGAGCACGGCGCCTCTCGACGGTATGTATGAGGTCGGCAGCTCGGGCCGGCGGCGCCGAACTGCCACCCGCGCCGGCGCTCTACCGCGACGTGGCCGGCGAGAGGTTCGCATCCTCTCATATATGCTATATGCACGTCTCTCGTCTCTGCATGACGCATGCAGGTCTCTGCATGACGCTCGTCGCTCCGCCCGACACGCCTAACACGCCGCGCTCCGGCAGAGAACGCGACGGTAGGTGAAATGCAAGCACCCGCGCGTCCGGGCCGGGAGTGTGGCGCGAAGTCAACGGTCTAACCGATTGATTTCCAAGGGCCTGATCGGTTTCTCCCCATCGGCACGCCGATTGCCAATCCCACCAGCGGCAGCGCATCAGACTCGAAAGCTTTACAGATCGCGCAAATCTGGCGTAGGCGTCAGTGGCCCTCCGGCCCCGGCCGCAGCCACACACGAGGACATCGAGGATTCTATGGATCGTAGGCTGGGTTTCGTCTATCGGGCGCCGGGTTACCTCCGTGGTTCCAGGGGAACCGCGGTCGCCTTCGTGCTCCTGGCCCTCGGCGCGGGGGCCTGCTCGGAGAACATCACCGAGCCTGTCCGGTTCGATGCGGTGGTGTGCGTTCCGGATCCGGCGTTGCTCGTGGACGCGATCCGGCAGCCGTTCGCGTTCAGCGCGCTTCACGCGGCGTTCCTCCACGCCGCCGGGCCAATGGCTTCGGCGCTCGGCACGTCCGAGCAGGTGGATCAGCTCAGTCAGTCGATGGAGGAGATGCCGCTGCCCGACGACAAAAAGTCGATGGACACGGCGTGCCGGCTCCTCTCGGTGGCCAACAGCGCGCTCAAGGCGATGCCGAACAAGCCCGAGACCCTTCCCGACCGTGACGGCATCCGCCTCGTGCTGATGCTGGCGGCCGGCGTGCTGACGGGGCCCACGCGATGAGCGGCTCTCTGCGCTTCCTCGCCCTCGCCGGCGCGCTGCTCGTCCCGCAGGCGCTCCACGCGCAGGCGTGCCTCGCGGCGCCGCAAACCGCGCACGGCTGGGTCGGCACACGCATGGCACTCACCTCGCTCGAGCAGGGTCTCTTCGGGGCCGACGCGGGGTGGCGGATCGGCAATGTCGTAACCGCCCGTGCCCAGGTCGACCGGGTCGGCTTCGACAATCAGACCCCAACCCGCCGGCGTGGTCAGGTCGGCGTACTGGTCGACGAACACAAGTGGAGACTTCCGGTCTGTTTCACGGGGTCGGTCATGTTCACCAGGCTGGGTGACCTCAGCGTCGTGACCGTGCCGATCGGTGTCTCCGCCGGGTACGAAGTTCCGTTCAAGGCGCGCGCAAAAGGGGCGGCTGCGCCGGCGCGCGGGACCGGAGCCAGCCTGCTCTCGTTCATCGAGCCTCGGGTGGCATACCGGCGGTCCTCGATCGGCGGGTTTCACGAGGTCACGGAGCCGTTCTCGTTGCTGGCCGGTTCCGGGATCAGCTGGAGAGGCATGTTCGGGGGAGTCGATTTCGAGTGGTCGCCATCGGAGAGCCGAACCTGGTCGGTCGGACTCCGGGCGGCCGTGGGTTTCTAAACTGAAAAGGAAAGCACACCACACACTATGACGCCGCATCGTACACACCTCATCCTCGGGCTCGGCCTCCTCGTCCCCTCGCTCGCCCTTGCGCAAAACAGCGCGAGCGGGACGAGCGTGAAGACACTCGTCGCCCAGCCCAACACAGCAGCCGTCGCTTCGGACTCCACGATCGCGGCCTGCTTCGTTCCCGCGAGCGGAACGATCTACCGAATTGAGCTGCCGGGTCTGCCAACGAGCTGCCTGGGGACCACTCACATCCGGTTCACCTGGCACGTCCGCGGGCCCCAGGGTGATCCCGGTGCCGCGGGCCCCACTGGCCCCACGGGCGCCGCGGGCGCGACCGGTACCACGGGTTCCGCAGGCGCGACCGGCGCCACAGGCCCGAACGGTGCGCCTGGTGCCACGGGTGCTGCGGGTTCCGCAGGCGCGACCGGCGCCACAGGCCCGAACGGTGCGCCTGGTGCCACGGGTGCTGCGGGTTC
>DATDFP010000260.1:0-2320 GCA_036522535.1 Gemmatimonadales bacterium | reverse complement strand
CGAGCATGCCGGCCGACGCCGGCGAGGCGGCCGCCGGGTCGGGGCCGGGTTCGAAGATCGCGACCTCGAGACCGCGCAGCGCCGCCGCCCGGGCGCAGGCGGCCCCGACGGCTCCCCCGCCGATCACCGCCACGTCGACCGATCTCACGCGCTGGCGCTCCCCCGAAACCGGAGCGTACATTTCATCGTACTCGCTCCCTATCGGGCGTCACGGAGGACAGCCATGTTGCGCAACATCATCGGGTTCGCCATCGTCGCCTGTCTGGCGTGGCTCGGCATCATGTTCATGTTCAGCATCTTCGGCGGCATGATCCGCCTCGCCGGCACGGTACTGTGGCTCGCCGCGCTCGGCTTCATGATCTATGTCGTGCTGCGGGTCGTCAGCCCGAGCACCGCCGACAAGATCCGCGACATGATCAAGGGGCGGCCGGCCGACATCTGACGGCCGCAGGTAGTGAGTTCCTCTGGTCGCGATAGTCGCCGTTCTCCGAAGAGTCCCGAGCACCTGGAACGGCGCTAGCGCGCATCCAACGATTCGAGCACGGCCCAGCACAAGAGCGGGATCAGAATCTCATGGTGGCCCGTGAGCTGGATCCCGCGCCCACCCCCGGCGAGGGTGGGGCGTTCGACGACGTTGGCGCGCGGGCGGTACTGGCGCTGCATGTCGCAGTCGCACGCGGTGAACCCCGTAGGCTTCCCCCCGTTCAGGTTGCGCGCCACGGCGAGCGCCTTCACGAACACTTCCGGCATGACGACCGCGCTGCCGAGGTTCAGCACGACGCCGCCGTCGTGCAGCCCCAGCAGCGACGCGGCCAGCCGCTTGAAGTCGCGGTGGCTGGTGGCGCCCAACGCGGCCCCGTCGGCGGTGGGGTGCTGGTGGATTATCTCCGCGCCCACGGTGGCGTGCACCGTCACGGGGATGCTGCGCCGCGCGGCACCGAGCAGGATCGAGACCTGGGGCGCGGCGAGCGAGCCGCGCCGCTCGAGGTACGCCGCCAGCGCCTCGCCCATCCCGCCTCGCGCCCGCGCGCCCTCGTTGATCGCCGCATTCATCTCGCGTCCCGTCTCCTCCGCCATGCCGAAGGTGCCGTCGGCGAGCCCGGCGCCGACGTCCTCGCTCGTTCCACCATAGGCGGCCAGCTCGAAGTCGTGGATCGCGGCGCTGCCGTTCATGGCGAGGTGGGTGATGACGCCGCGCTGCATCAGCTCGAGGAGCAGGGGGCCGAGCCCGACCTTGATGACATGCCCGCCCAGCATCGCCACTACGGCCCGGCGTGCCGCCGCCTGGGCGAGCTGCGCCGCCACATAGCGCAGATCCTTCGCGGCGAGAATGTCGGGAAGCGAGGCCCAGAAGGCGGAGAACCTCGTGTCGCGGCCGCGAGGCTGCGCGAGGAGGGACGGGTCGACTTTGTTGGAGCGCTGTGCGATGGGGACGGTCTTGAGGCGGGAGAAATCCGCCTCGCGATACTCGGTCATGGGCGCCCTGCGGCCGAGTCGGCGTACTGCTTGAGCTTCAGCGTCACCTGCCCGAACGAAAACGTCGATTGCAGCGCGAGCATGATGCGGCGGTCGTCGTCGGAGAGCCACATGCGGGCGTCGGCCCTCTCCGCGAAGATGCCGCCGCCGTGCGGGATGCGCGGGCGGACCACGATGGCGCTCCATTTACGGCCGGCCACGTTCACGTTCTCTTTTCCCAACACCTCGACGATCACCGGGTTCCGCTCGGGTCGGAAGTAACGCGAGAATTCGTAGCGCTTGCCGATCTCGAGGGGCACCGTGCGAATCCAGTACAGGAAGGCCGCGTCGTCCAGCGGATCGGCCACGGTCGGTGCCGTGGTGTCGGGACCCGCTTCGCGATAGAAGCCCGAATCGGGGAAGATCTCGAACTTGCGCGCCCAGTGCTTGCCCTTCTCGTCGGTTTCGTTCCAGTAGCGCCGGGACTGGAAATCGTCGCGTCCGACCCACGACTGGAGCGTCTGATCGAGGTGATACCACAACGCGCCGCCGCTGACGTGGAACACGAAGTGGACCGTTTCCATGCCGCGCACCGTATCGATCCCCGCCACCTCCATCGTCGCGCCCCCTACGCTGAAGGGGCCGAACCGGGCGCCGTACACCAGGCGCTCCCCGACGGGGAACCGGACCCCGGTCCGGGAGTGCGGTGCGGGGGGCGGGGCGATGGCCCCGATCGGCGACGCCGGGTCGTGGCGGGTCGAGTCGGTCCTGGCGGTATCCCCTCCCCCCTGCCCCCGCAGGACGGAGGCGAGGAGCAACAGCGACGCGCCCGAGGTGCGGGCGCCCCGGATGATCGGGCGCGCCC
>DATDFP010000259.1:0-2164 GCA_036522535.1 Gemmatimonadales bacterium | reverse complement strand
GTATGGGGCCGAGGCGGCGAAGACCGCGGAGGGCGCCGCCGACCGCGTCCGGCGCCTGCTCGCGGGCGCGCCGCGCGCAGGCGTGCTCCTCGTCGAAGACGATCCCTCGGCGCGCCCGGCGCTCGGAAGGGTGATCCGGCGCGCCGGCTACGCCTGCCTCACGGCCCACGATGCGCGCCAGGGGCTCGAGTTCGCGCGCGCGCGGAAGCCGGACCTCATCATCACGGACTACCAGATGCCCGGGATGAACGGCCTCAGCTTCCTTCGAGAGCTACGCAGCGATCCCGCTCTGAAGGAGGTGCCCGCGATCGTGCTGACGGGCCACGTGACCTCCCGTCTCTCGCGCCAATTCGGCGGGCTGTCGGCGCGGCTCCTGTCGAAGCCGGTCGAAAGCACGGCGTTGCTCTCGGAAATCCGGCGGCTCATTTGAGACGTCAGACATCAGACGTCAGAGGTCAGCGCTGACGTCTGACGTCTGACGTCTGATGTCTGACGTCTAGCTCGGCGGTCTTCGTTTGTGCCAATCGGTGCGCGCCTGATAGGCGCGCGCGATGCGCACCAGCTTCGCTTCGTCGAACGCCCGCGCCACAAGGCTCAATCCGGTCGGCAACCCGGCGAGACCGAAGCCGTTCGGCACCGAGATCGCCGGTACCCCGACGACGTTGCTCGCCGCGATCATTGAAACGCCGCCCCGAATGTCCGGGTAGGCCTCGCGGAACGGTTTGTCGAGCGGGCTCGACACCGTGGCCCGAGTGGGCGTGGCGATCGCGTCGAAAGACTGGAGCAGCTCATCGTAGGCGCGCCCCATGACGCGGCGCACCCGCAGGGCCCGCAGATAGTCGCGTGCCGAGATGGCGAGGGCGCTGTAGCCGCCGATTCGGTCTTCGGGTGCCGTGAGGTCCTTCAGGCGGTTGGCGTCGATGAGGTCGTCAAATGCGCTCGCTCCCTCTGCCCCGATGATGATCCCCGCGACGACCCCGAACGGCAGGTCCGGTAGCTCGATGTCGGGGACGATCTCCGCAATTTCCCCGAGAACCTCCATCGCCCCGGTGAAGTTCACCGCCACCTCGCCATGGATGCCCTCGATCGCGCCCTTGGGCACGGCGATGCGAATGCGCCGCTTCGGCCGCCCGCTTGCCGGGAGCGGCGGGGGCACACGGAAAGGGCGCGAAACTGACGACGGGTCGTGCGGGTCTTTGCCGGCGATGGCCGCGAGCACCAGGGCGCAGTCGTGCGCGCTCCGCGCCATCGGCCCGAGCTTATCCATCGTCCAGGACAGCGCCATGGCGCCGTGGCGGCTCACAAGGCCGTATGTGGGACGCAGTCCCGTGATGCCGCAGTACGCCGCCGGCGTGAGGATCGAGCCCGATGTCTCGGAACCGATGGCGAACGGCACCAGTCCGGCGGCCACCGCGGAGCCCGGCCCGGACGAAGAGCCGCCGCTCCAGTAGCCCGTGTTCCAGGGCGTCTTCCCCGGCCCCGTGAACGCCGCATTGGGCTGGTTGTAGCCCATGCCGCCCGCGAGCTCGACCATGGCGAGCTTCGCCACCAGCACGCCGCCCGCCGTGCCCAGCCGGGCGACGACGGTCGCGTCCTCGTCGATCACCTGGGAGCGGTAGGGTTCGGCGCCCCAGGTCGTCGGGTAACCCTTTGCCGCGACCAGGTCCTTCACCCCGTACGGAATACCGTGCAGCGGCCCGCGCCATTTGCCCGACCGGGCCTCCTTGTCGGCGCGGGCGGCCTCCTCCAGCGCCCGCTCGGGCGTGAGCTTCACGACGCAGTTGTAGCGCGGGCCGTACCGCTCCAGGCGATCGAGAAAGAGCTTCGTCAGCTCCGTGGCGGAGACCTTGCGCGCCCGAAGCAGCCGGCCGAGCTCGGGGAGCGAGGCGAACGCAAGCTCGTCGCTCATCAATCCGGTCTTCGGTACACCGAGAAGACGAAGTCGGGCTCGTCGGCGTTGGCCAGGGCGACCTGATACAGCCGTTCCAGATTTTGCAGGCGCGAGTCGATCGCCCGGGTGATCGTCTTCAGGTCTTCCTGCGTCAGGCGATCGCCGTAGCGGAGTCGGATCCCCTCCGCGAGAGTCCTGGCGAGCGCCGAGGGCTCTGATTCCTGCGCGGCCGGCTTGCGCTGATCCCCGTGCGGAACGCTCGCGAGCGGCAGG
>DATDFP010000258.1:0-16548 GCA_036522535.1 Gemmatimonadales bacterium | reverse complement strand
GTGCGAAATGACCAAGCGCCTGCTTGACGTCGTGCTCTCCTCCGTGGCGCTGATCGCGCTGGCGCCGGTGCTCGCCGTGGCGGCGCTCGGGATCCGGCTCTCGAGCCGGGGCCCGGTGCTCTACCGCGCGCGGCTCGTGGGCCTCTGCGGCCGGCGCTTCGTCATGTACAAGCTGCGCACCATGCACGTGGACCACGGCGCTCTCAAGAGCATCATCACCGCCGAGCGCGACCCGCGCGTCTTCGCTTTCGGGCGCCTGCTGCGCCGCTTCAAGATCGACGAGCTGCCGCAGCTGGTGAACGTCGTGCGGGGCGAGATGTCCCTGGTGGGGCCGCGCCCCCAGCATCCCGACATCGTGCGCCGGCATTACGCCCGCCTGCACTGGGAAACGCTGCGGGTCCGCCCCGGCCTGACCAGCCCGGGAAGTCTGTACGACTCGGCAAGCGGCGAGGCGATCATCGGAAGCGACGATCCCGAGAGGGCCTATGCCGAACGGCTGTTGCCGATCGTGCTGGCGCTCGACCTCGTGTATCTGAAACGGGCTTCGCTCCGCTACGACCTCGCGATCATCGGGCGCACGATCGCCTACATCCTGGCCTCGATGGTCGGGCGGCGGACCTTCGCCGATCCACCCGAGATGCCGGACGCGCTCGAGCTGCTCCACGCGCCGGAGGCCGCGCTGCCGTGAGGCACGCCTCCGCTTTCTTCGACTACTGTCACGAGCATTACGACGTATACAGGCGCTCCGAGTCTGAGAGCGCTTGCGCTGCACGGCGGATGGGGAAGGCCGTTCTGCGTACATCGTCATCCATCCCCTTTCTCAACCGCCTGAGGTTGCACACATGCTGCTCCATCGCCACACGCTGTTCGCCGTGTCCCGCGCCCTGGTCACAACCTTATTCCTTGCGACTTGTACCTACGACCAACATGTCGGCCCCGCCACCACGGGGGCGCCGGCCGCACTGAGCGCGGATATCGTCGCACCGGCGCCGGTCTTGATCGGCGCCGGCAACATCGCCCGCTGCGACCGCACCAACGACGAGGCCACCGCGCGGCTGCTCGGCGCCTATGCCGACGCCACGGTGTTCACGGCGGGTGACAACATCAACGTGAGCGGCTCGATCGCCGACTTCACGAGCTGCTACGGCCCCTCGTGGGGCCAGTACAAGGCGCGCACGCGGCCGGCGGTCGGCGACGTCGATTACAAGACCAAGGGCGCCGTGGGATACTTCAAGTACTTCGGCGCCGCTGCCGCGGGCGATTCCGCCAAGTACTACTACAGCTACGACCTCGGCATGTGGCACATCATGGTGTTGAACGACAACATCTCGATGGCCGCCGGGTCTGCCCAGGAGCAGTGGCTGCGCACCGAGCTGGCGGCGAGCACCGGAAAGTGCAAGCTGGCGTATTGGCATCACCCGCGCTTCAGCTCGACCGGAACGAACAACCTCGCGTCGGTGAAGCCGCTCTGGGACGCGCTCTACGCCTACAGCGCAGACGTGGTGCTGAACGCGCACTACGACGTGTACGAGCGGTTCGCACCCCAGACGCCGGCCGGGCTCGCAGATTCGGCCAAGGGCCTGCGTGAGTTCATCGTGGGCACCGGCGGCCAGAGCCTCCAGAACCCCGGGACCGCAAAACCCAACAGCCAGGTGCGGAACGGCAAGACCTATGGGGTCTTGAAGCTCACGCTGGACGCGGGTCGCTACTCGTGGCAATTCATTCCGATCGCCGGGCAGACATTCAGCGACACGGGCTCTACTGCCTGTCACACGCAGGTCGCGGTCAGCTCGGTCGACGTCACTCCCGCGTCGGCGAACATCACAGCGAACGCAACCGTGCAGCTCACCGCTACGCCTAAGGACGCGCTTGGCAATCCGCTCGCCGGCCGCACCGTCACATGGTCTACGAGCGACACCACGGTGGCCAGGGTGAGCACGAGCGGGCTGGTCAGCGGCGTCGCGGCCGGTAGCGCCACGATCACCGCCACGAGCGAAGGGAAGACCGGCCAGGCGACGATCACCGTGGGAGACGCCACCGCGGTCCTCGTCGGTGCGGGCGACATTGCGGAGTGCACGAACGGCGTCGACGTAGTGGACGGCGACGACAGCACCGCGGCGCTCTTGGACACCATCCCCGGCACCGTCTTCACGCTCGGCGATAACGCGTACGAGGATGGCACGGCAACCGAGTTCGCGAACTGCTACAACCCCTCCTGGGGCCGGCAGAAGGCCCGGACCCGGCCCGCGCCCGGCAACCACGACTATGTGACGGCGGGAGCCGCCGGGTACTTCGGCTACTTCGGCGCGGCGGCGGGCGAGGCGGGGAAGGGCTACTACAGCTACGACCTCGGCGCCTGGCACGTCGTCGTGCTCAACAACTATGTTGCTCAGAACATCGGTTCGGTCCAGGAGCAGTGGCTGCGGGCGGATCTAGCGGCCAGCACCAAGCAGTGCACCATTGCGATGTGGCACGAGCCGCTCTTCAGCTCCGGTCCCAAGGGCGGCACGCCGGGGTCCCTGGCGCTGTTCCAGGCGCTGTACGCCTATGGAGCGGAGATCGTCCTGAACGGTCACGAGCACAACTACCAGCGGTTTGCTCCACAGCGCCCGGACGGGACCACGGACCCGGCGTTCGGAATCCGGGAGTTCGTGGTCGGTACCGGCGGGGAGTCGCACGACGGTGTCCACAGCCTGGCGACGACTGAGGCACAAATCGGCGGAGAATACGGCGTGCTCAAACTGACGCTCCAGCCAGGGGGCTACGCCTGGCAGTTCATCCCGCAGGCGGGGAAGACCACCACGGATCAGGGGAACGGGACGTGTCACGCTGCGCCGCCGCCCCGTGCAAATCCGGGCGGTCCGTACACGGGCGACGGGAGCGTCCAATTCAACGGCAGCGCATCCACGAGTCCCCAGGGGAACATGCCGCTCAGCTACGCCTGGGACTTCGGCGACGGCACGACGGGCTCGGGCGCCATGCCGGTTCACCCCTACGACGCGTACAACACGTACACCGCGACGCTCGTCGTCACGGACTCCAAGGGCAATCAAAGCCCGCCGGCGACCACCACGGCGACGAGCGGGAACCAGCCCCCTGTTGTGAACGCCGGGCAGGATTGGATCATCGCGCCGGGCGGGACGGTGAGTCTGTCGGCCAGCTTCACGGACAACGCGGTCGACGCTCCCTGGAGCTACACGATCAACTGGGGCGACGGATCGCCTGCCGATAACGGTACGACGTCGGCGAGCCCGATCACCTTCAGCCACGTCTATCAGGGCCTGGGACAGTACCCACTGCTGGTCAGCGTCACCGATGCGCGTGGCGCTACGGGGTCCGGCACTGCGACCGTCAACGTGTCCGATCCGAGCGGGGCCCAGGTGCTGGTCGGCGCGGGGGACATCGCGCGCTGCGACCGCGCCTCCGACTCGGTCACCGCCCTGATCATCGACACCATCCCCGGCACTGTCTTCACGGCCGGCAACGCCACGCTCGGCACCAGTTCGTCGCCGCCCGATTTCGTCAATTGCTACGATAAGGCGCCGCACTGGGGACGGTTCAAGGCGCGCACCCGGCCCGCTCCCGGGAACTATGAAGCCTGGTCACCCCACCTGTCCACCTATTACCAGTATTGGGGCGCCGCCGCGGGCGATAGCGGGAAGGGCTACTACAGCTACGACCTCGGCTCCTGGCACATCATAGTGCTGAACAGCACCGGTGCTGATAACGTCTCAATGGCCGCCGGGTCGCTCCAAGAGCAGTGGCTCCAGGCCGACCTGGCCGCGAGCACCAAGCTGTGCACGCTGGCCATTTGGAACATCCCGCGCTTCAACTCGGCCGCGGGGTCGCCGGTCGTGTATGACCCGGTCAAGCCGTTCTGGAATGATCTCTACGCGGCCGGGGCCGAGATCGTGCTCAACGCGTTCGATGAAGTGTACGAGCGTTTCGCGCCGCAGACCCCCGACGGGGCGGCGGATCCGGACCACGGCATTCGGCAGTTCACCGTAGGCACGGGCGGGATCGGGTCGAACACGCTGTTTGCGCGGCAGGCGAACAGCGAGGTATTCTCGAGCCAGGGCTACGGCGTCATCAAGCTGACGCTCCTCGAGACGGGATACACCTGGCAGTTCATCCCCGCGGGCAGCAACACCTTCACCGATAGCGGCACGGGGAGCTGCCATTAACGCCCAGAGAATAACGGCGAGCGGGCCGCACACCGAGCTCGCCGACTTGACGGCCCGCACCCTCGCCGGTCTGGTTTGGACCGGCGGGGGGAAGGCCGTGTACGGTATCCTCCGCCTGGTGGTGCTGTTCCTCCTGGCCCGGCTCTTGAGCCCCGCGAATTTCGGGGTGGTCGGTGCGGCGACGGTCGTGATGGGGTTTTCCACGATCTTCTCGCAGCTGGGCATGGCGCCGGCGATCGTGCAGCGGCCCGTGCTCGAGCCGCGGCATGAGCAGGCGGCGTTTTCCGCCTCCGTCGGATTCGGATTGCTCTTGGGGGCGATGCTCTGGCTGTTGGCCCCCGAGATCGCCGCGCTGTTCCGCATCCCTGCCGTCCAGCCCGTTCTCCGCACCTTCGCCTGGACCTTTCCCTTGGCCGGGCTCGCCATCGTGGCGGAGGCCGTGATGCAGCGGGAGCTCCGCTTCCGGTGGCTGGCCACGGTCGAGGTGACGAGCTTCGTCGTGGGCTACGGGATCATCGGCGTGGTGCTCGCACTGCTCGGGTTCGGGGTGTGGGCGCTGGTGGCGGCGGAGATGTCGAAGGTGGCGCTGTACACGGGGATTCTGCTGGTCGTGCGCCCGCCACGGTTCACGCTCCGGCCGGACCGCCAGGCGTTTGCGGAGCTCATGTATTACGGCAGCGGCTTCACCGTCTCGAAGGTCGCCAACTATCTGGCGCTGCAGCTCGACAACTTCATCGTCGGCCGCTGGCTTGGGGCCGTCGCGCTGGGGTTCTACGGGCGGGCGTACGAGCTGATGGCGGCGGCCCCGACACTCCTGGGCGAACCCGTGGACAAAGTGCTCTTCCCCGCTATGGCAACACGGCAACATGACCTGCCGGCCCTGGCGTCCGCCTACCGCCGCGGCGTGGCGGTGATGGCGCTCATCACGCTGCCGCTGAGCGCGGTCATGCTTGTGCTCGCCCCCGACGCGATCCCGGTGTTGTTGGGCGGTAAGTGGACGCCCGTCATCGTCCCCTTCCAGATCCTGACGCTCGGCATCTTCCTGCGCACGAGCTACAGGATCAGCGACGTCGTGACGCGCGCGACCGGGGCGGTGTACCGCCGGGCCTGGCGGCAAGGCATTTACATGCTGTGCGTGGTCGCCGGCGCCTGGTGGGGGCGGCGCTGGGGGATCTCGGGCGTGGCCCTCGGCGTGCTCGGCGCCCTTACGGTGAACTACCTGTTGATGGCCCATCTGGGACTGCGCCTGGCCCACTTGAGCGGGCGTCGTTTCTGGGGCGCGCACGTGCACGCGCTGTTCTCGGCCGTGGTCACGGGCGCGCTCGTGGGGGGCTTGGCCGCGCTGCTCCGCCTCTGGGGCCTGCCGCACGTGGCCGTGCTCGTGACAGCGGGTGTGCTGGGGTTGGGCGGCATGCTCCTGCTGGTGCGGGCCGCCCCGCGGGCATTCCTCGGGGCCGACGGACTCTCGATGCTCGCGCAAGTTCTCAAGTTGGTTTCCAAGTTGCGGGCTTCCAGGACTGCAGCGCGTCCGGCCGCCGCTGCGCCGCCGGCCGAGCCGTTGGCCCTCGTGCGGCAGCTCGGTGCGGCGCTGCGGCGCGAGCATGTCCGGTATTGTCAGTGGAAGGGACATTGGAAATGGCATCGTTGGGCGACCGGCGCAGGCGACATCGACCTTTTGGTTGACCGGGCCGATGCAAAGCGGTTTGCCGGTGTGCTCCGGCAGCTGGGGTTCGTCCCGGCCTTCGCACCGCGGCACCGACGCATCGCAGGCGTCCAGAGCTACTTCGGGCTCGACCGTGACACGGGAAAGCTCGTGCATGTGCACGCTCATGAGCGACTGCTCGTGGGCCGGGCCTGGTCGGCCGCCTATCCCATGCCGGTTGAAGAGCCGTTCCTGGGTTCCGCCAGCCAGAATTCCGTCTTCCGTACGCCGGCGCCGGAGTTCGAGCTCGTCAGCCTCGTGATCCGGATGGTCGAGCGATACCGGGTCACCACCGCCCTGCGTTTCGGTCAACCCGCATGGGTTGAGCAGATGCGCCAGGAACTGTCGGACATCGAAACGCGCGTCGATCAGGAGAAGCTGGCCCGCGCTTTGCAGAACGTACCGTTCCTGGACGCCGCGTTCTTCGAGAGGTGCCGGCAATCCTTGCGGCCACACTATTCCCGCTGGAAGCGCGTGCTGTTGCGGCGGCAGTTGCTGAGCCGGTTGGCGGCGCAGTCAGCGCAGCCATCGCTCGCCGTTGCCGTCGAGGTCCTGGCGCGTCGGGCCGGCGAGCTGCGAGGTCGGCTCCTCGGAAACGGCACCGGCAAGCGCGTCGCCCGGGGCGGGACGTTCATCGCCGTGGATGGCGCGGACGGCGCCGGCAAGACGACCGCGGTTCAGGCGTTGAAGGAGTGGCTCTCCCCCGAGTTCCAGTGCCGCTCGTTTCATTTCGGCCGGCCGCGGCGGCGCCTGCTGACGCTCGCGGTGGGCGCGGTGCTCTGGTCGAAGCGGCGCTGGGAGCGGAGGTTCGGTCGCTCGCCGGCACCGTGGCGGAACGAGGTCGATTCCGGCAGGTCGCCGGGGGCCCTCGAGCTGCTGCGTTTCATTTGCACCGGGCGCGACCGCTACTTGCTGGCGCTCAAGGCGAAACGCCTCGCGGAGAGCGGGGCGGTCGTGTTGTGCGAGCGGTACCCCACCGTCACGAGCCTCGCGGGACCGAGCATCCAGCAGCTCAAATACCCCATGCCGCGTGGCCGCCTCGGCCGGTGGCTCGTGACCACCGAATGCGGCTACTACGACCGGATGCCGCGGCCCGACCTGGTTACGGTGCTGGTGGTCGAGCCCGCGCTCGCGGTGCAACGCAAGAACAACGAGCCGGCCGATTATGTCCGGCGTCGCGCGGAGCTCGTGCAGGCGACCACCTGGAGCGGGAGCGCTGCGCACACAGTGGATGCGAACCGCACGTTGCCCGAGGTCGTGAGCGATCTCAAGTACCTGATCTGGTCGGCGCTGCGCGGAACGAGCCTCCCGCAGGTCGGAACGCACCCCTTTACCGTCGAGCTGGTCGGGCCGGCCGGCGCGGGGAAGAGCGCCGTCGCCGACGTGCTCCGGGGCCGCGAGCACGCGCTGCGGGTGAGCATCTGGGGCCTGCCGCTAAGGTTTGTGTGCTGGAGCGCCGTGACGCTGCTACCGACGTTCCTCGCGCTGTGCCTCGGCACCCACAGCCTCCCCTGGGAGGAGATGAAGCAGATGATCCGCCTCGGGGCCCTGCGGCGGTTCCTGGCGCAGGCCGCGACGCCAGATCAGCGTCTCATCGTGCTCGACGAAGGGCCCGTGTTCGCGCTGAGCTGGCTTCAGGTCTTCGGCGGCGAACGCCTCGCGGGCAACGCGGCCTACCAGCGCTGGGTGCGGCGCACGCTCGCCGCCTGGGCCAGCCTGCTCGATGTGATCGTGCAACTCGACGCCCCGGATCCCGTCCTGGCGCAGCGCATTCGCTCGCGCGTGAAGCCTCACATGGTCAAGCACCAGAGCGACCACGAGATCGCCGCCTTCGCGGCGCGCTTCCGGGCCGCCTTCGCCGCTGTGATTGCGGCCGTGAGGAGCCTCAACGGCACGCGGCAACTCACCGTGTCCGCCGAGCCGGCGCACCCCGAAGACCTGGCGACTCGGGTGCTCCAGGGCCTCGCGACGCTCCCCGCATGAGCGTGACGACGCGTCGCTCCGAGCCGCCGGCGCCGCCGGCGCCGCCGGCCACGCCGACGGTCCATCCGGTGATCCGGTGGGCGTTCTACGTGTTCATCCTCTCCCTGCCGTTCGAGTATCCGAATCGGAGCATCCCCTGGGAGACCACGACCATCACGTGCGCCCTGTTCCTGTTCGCTGCGCTGTTCCAACCGCGCGTCTGCCTGCGACGCTTCCCGGGGGCGGTCGCGTGGTTTGTAGCCTTCCTCTACGTCTTTCTGGTCTCGTTCGTCGTGAACGGGGGCCAGTACGAGGATGAAGTGCAGAAGTTTTTCCTGCTGCTGCTGCAAGTGGTCCTGCTGTTCTGGGTCGCCTCCAACGTGCTGCGCGACGAGAAGGTGTTCCGCCTGACACCGGTCCTGCTGGCGGTGACGTGCACCGCCCGCGCGGTGCTGCAGCTGCTCAACATCGGCACCCGCCACAGCGCGGAATGGGTTGGGGGCGAGCGCGTCTCAATGCTGGGGCAAAACGCCAATCACAGCTCCATGATGATGGCCGCCGGGCTCGTGGCGCTGATCGCCCTCGGGTACACCGGCTCCGCCCCGTGGCGCCGCCGTCGACTCTTGATCTGGCCCGTCGCCGCGCTGATCGGGCTCGCGATCATCCAGAACGGCTCGCGCGGAGGCCTCCTCGCCCTGGCGATGGGAGTGATGACGTTCGCGTTGAGCGGCGCAGGAGTGCAGGCGCGGATCCGCAGCGCGTCGATCGTCCTCCTGGCGCTGGTACTCCTGATCTGGGCGTCCTACAATTCCGAAGGCATGCGTAACCGGTTCGAGGAAACCGCCACCACCGGCTATATGGCGGGCCGGGAGCGGATCTATCCGGAGCTGGTGCGTATGTTCGCCGAGCGGCCGATTCTCGGGTTCGCTCCCATCGCGAACAAGTACGTGCTGGGCGGGCGACTGCCGATGCAGCACTACCCGCGTCGCGATGCCCACAACCTGCTCCTCGAGGTCATGACCGCCACGGGGATCGTCGGGCTGATCCCGTTCTTGCTCGGTCAATGGCTGGTGTGGCGTGCCGCCTGGCGGGCCCGCCGGGGCCCCGCCGGCATCCTGCCGCTCGCCCTACTGGTTACCGTGATGGTAGCGAATATGAGCGGCAACTGGCTCGCCGCCCCACTCCTGTGGTTTGTCATGGCCTATGCGCTCTTGAGCGACCGGGTGCCGACGCCCGCGCCTGCGCGCGCACCGGTCCGCCGCCGCCCGGCTCCCGCTCCCGCTCCCGCCTCCCGGCCGGCGTCGCGGCCCGAGGCGGCTCCCGTGGGAACGCGTTCCGGCGGCGGTCCCGTCGCCTTGCTCCCCGGGGGCGCAGAGCCGCCCAAGGCTCCCCAGGGCGATGACGAGGGAGCCGGGCCGTGCTGATCACCTTCTCCGGTCTGGACGGCGCCGGTAAGTCCACCCTCGCCGAGTGGCTCAAGGAAACCCTGGAGCGACAGGGTCGCCGGGTCGCCGTCTTTCACATGAACGATCATGTGGGGGCCTATGCCTACGTGCGTACGCTGCGCAACTGGCTGTTCGGTGGCCCGCCTCGGGGGTTCGTTGCTCCCGGCGAAACGGTAGCGCCCGGTCAGTCCCCCGACGCGACGGTGGGGGGCCGCCCGAGTCTCCGGGAGCGCGCGTGGCGCCTTCGCATTGCCATTGTGTGGAACAAGCCGCTGAGGCGTTTGCTGTACACCCTGGACTTGCTCGTCTTCTGGGGCTACCGCTTGTACCTCGAGAAAGGGAAGCGGCAGATCCTGATCATGGACCGGTACTTCTACGATACGCTGGTCGACGTCTCGAACGGCCGGAATTGGTTCTGGATCCGGGTGCTGCACCGCATCACACCCACCCCGGAGGTCCCGGTGTTCCTGGACATCGGGCCGGAGGAATCGTTCAGCCGCAAGGGCGAGTACTCGATCCCATACCTCCGGAACCGCTGGGCTGCGTACAAGACCGTCTTCCCGTGGGTCCGCTCCGGCGTCACGCTTGCCAACGGCGACCTGAACGACGCGAAGGCCGTCTTGCAGCGGATTGTGACGGAGAGGCTGGGGACTCGGTGACCGTGCCGGACGAGCAGGCGCATGCCCGTCTCATCCTGAGGCTGCTGCTGGACGGGGACCGCGCCGGCGTCGAGGGGATCGACTGGGATGCGCTGCTTCCCCTCGCGCGAACCAACGGCGTGCTGATTCGCACTGCCGGTCGGCTCGCCGAGCAGGGGGTCGCGCCGCCGCCGGCCTTCGCGGAAAGCGTCGCGAGGGAGCGACAGCGGGTCCGGGACGCCTTCACCCTCGTGCGGCGGGTGGGCCTGATCTGCGCGACGCACGGAATCCAGTTTCTGTTTGCGAAGGCGTGCCAGCATTATCCCGACCTGGGAGAAGACCTCGATTTGCTGGTGCTCGCTCCCGCCGCTCGGGTGGACCCGCTGCTCGCCCGCGAGCTCCCGGCGACCGCGAGGCGCCGCGATTTCAGCGGCTGGATCGCCGGCAGCACCGCCTTCGAGGTCCGCGGCCTGGCCACTCCGCTGGACGTGCAACACGAGCGGATCGGAGCGGTCGGCGAGCACCGGGCTTACGCCGCCACGCTCGTGAGGAACCAGCGGCGGATGGTCATCGAAGGAACGGAGTGCGCGGTGCCCTCGCCCGAGGATCAGCTCCTGCTCCAGGGCGTGCAGCGGGTCTCGGGGCGTCGATCCATCCGGTTGTGCGACGTCGTGTACACGGTGTCGTCGCTGCGCCGGGATGCGCTCGACTGGGACTACATTCTCGGCACGGCCCGCCGCATGGGTGTCCTCTCCGGCCTGGGCTGCTACCTTGGCTATGTCGAGCAGATTCGTCGCGACCGACCGGGAGCGCCGCTCGTGCCGCCGCCGGTGCGCCGGGCCTTACCGCTCAAGGGTTGGGGCCGGGTGGAGTTCGCGCGGGGCGCGTATCGGTTCCCGGCGCTCCGCGTGAACCGGGAGCTGTACTTCCAACAGCTCGTGGCCGGGCTGCGGTCCGCCAACTGGAGTGCCGCCGCGCGGCTTTGCTGGGTGCCCGTCGTTGGCGCGGCGACGGCCGTGGGGCGTGTCACGGCCGCGTGGACGCGGTCCGCGGAGTCCATATGAGCACCGCGGGGACGGCCGATTTCCTGATCATCGGCGGAGGCGTCATCGGCCTCACGATCGCACTGGAGCTGAAACGCCGTCATCCGCAGGCGGCGGTCACGCTCATCGAGAAAGAGAATGATTGCGGCGTGCACGCGAGCAGCCGCAACAGTGGAGTCCTGCACGCCGGATTCTACTACACGGCCGACACGCTGAAGGCGCGCTTCACGAAGGCGGGGAACCGCGCGTGGACGGCCTACTGCGAAGCGCGCGGGCTGCGGATCAACCGCTGCGGCAAGCTCGTGGTCGCCCGCAACGCGGGGGAGCTCCCCGTCATGGACGAGCTTGTGCGCCGGGCCCGCGCCAGCGCGATCGAGCTGCAGGAGCTCACCCCCGAGGAGGCCCGGCTCATCGAGCCTCGCGTGCGCACGTACGAGCGCGCGCTCTTCTCGCCAACCACCTCGTCGGTAGCTCCGGCCGAAGTGATGGCTGCTGTCGTAGCCGACGCGCGAGCGCTCGGGATCACGATCCGCACCTCCACCGCCTACCGCGGCGCCGAGGCCGGGAGCGTGCGGACATCGGCGGGGCGCGTCGCCGCCGGCTACGTGATCAACGCCGCTGGGCTCTACGCGGACCGGATCGCCCGGGACTACGGTTTCGGCGAGCGGTACCGCATTCTGCCGTTCAAGGGCCTGTACCTCTACGGCAACGGCGGCAGCCGGCCGCCCCAGGCCCACGTCTACCCCGTGCCGGATCTGCGCCAGCCTTTCCTCGGAGTCCACTTCACGCTGACCGCGGCCGGTGACGTGAAGATCGGGCCGACCGCGATTCCCGCCTTCTGGCGGCAGCACTACGGCGGGCTGGCTAACTTCGATCTGGGCGAGTGCGCGGAGATTCTCGCCCGCCAGGCGGGGCTGCTCTTCTCCAACGCCGGCGATTTCCGGTCGCTCGCGTGGAACGAGGTGCGCAAATACAGTCGGCGGCGGATCGTCGAGCTCGCCGCCGAGCTTGTGGCAGGTACCCGGCCCGCGCAATACCGCAAGTGGGGCCCAGCGGGGATCCGCGCGCAACTGCTCGATCTCGAGACCAAGACGCTAGACATGGATTTTCGCTGCCTGGGGGACGACCGCTCCTTCCACGTGCTCAACGCCGTGTCGCCCGGCTTCACGTGCGCCATGCCCTTCGCGGCCTACGTAGTCGATCGCATCGAGGAGCTGGCACGATGATCTCGGATCTCACGCCGCGGTCCACACGCGAGACCCAGGAACGCGTGCTCGTCCTGGACGGACACACCAACCAGGCGCTCGCTTGCGTGCGCTCGCTCGGCCGCGCCGGTCACGAGGTGCTCGTCGCCAGCCACCGGCGGTGGCCGCTCGCGGCCTGGTCGACCTATTGCCGTGGCCGCTTTTACCTTGAGGGTGAAACAGTCGCGGCCTTCGCCGAGCTGCGTAGCTGGGCGCGGGAGCGCGGCGTGACGATCGTGCTGCCGCTGACCGAACGCGCGTGCCTGCTCTGCAACGCGGACCGCCAGGCGTGGGAAGCGCTGGGCATCATCGTCGGCTGCGGCCGTGACGACATGCTGATGCGGGCGTTTGACAAGGCGGAAACGGTGCGCTACGCCGGCGCCTGCGGCCTCTCGATCCCGCCGACCCGAGTGCCGGCCTCGCTCGCGGAGGCCCGGGAGGCGGCCGAAGCGGTGGGCTACCCCTGCGTCGTCAAGCCCCGCTTCAGCAA
This sequence comes from Gemmatimonadales bacterium, assembly GCA_036522535.1. Taxonomy (GTDB): domain Bacteria; phylum Gemmatimonadota; class Gemmatimonadetes; order Gemmatimonadales; family GWC2-71-9; genus AG12. The sequence continues at coordinate 3,840 of DATDFP010000258.1, read as the reverse complement.
CATGCTCGACGGCGCCGTGTTCTGGCCGGGCGGCGGCGCCCGCTACGTCAGCCACCCCGCCCAACTCGAAGCGGCGCTCGAGGCGAGCCGGCAAGGGGACCGCTGGCCGCTGATCCAGGGATTCGTGCCCGGCCAGGGTAAGGGTGTGTTCGCCCTGTGCGACCACGGCCGACCCGTCGCTTGGTTCGCCCACGAGCGGCTGCGGGACGTCCGCCCGTCCGGGTCCGGCAGCAGCCTGCGCCGCGCGGTGGCGCTCGACCCGCGGCTCCGCGAACCCACCGAGCGGTTGCTGTGCGAGATGAAGTGGCACGGGCCGGCCATGGTGGAGTTCCGCGACGACGGCACCAGCGCCCCGTCCCTCATGGAGGTGAACGGCCGTTTCTGGGGTTCGCTCCAGTTGGCCGTGTCGGCCGGCGTGGATTTTCCACGCCTGTGGGTGGACCTGCTGCGCGGTCAACAGATCGCGCCGTCCGCCGCCTACTCCGAGGACGTGACGTTGCGGTGGGTGTGGGGAGACGTCAAACGGTTTCTCTACATCCTCGCGGGAGCGCCGCGGGGGTACCCCGGTCGCTACCCGAGCGTGTGGCAAGGTGTGCGCGAGCTGCTCGGCCGCCAGCCACCCGGGACGCGCAACGAAACCTGGACGGCGGGCGACGCCTGGCCAGTGGTGGGAGAGTTGGTGCACGGCCTGGGCGAGCTCGCCACCCGGCCCCTGCGGCGGAGTCCTTCGTCCCACGCCGCGCCCGCCCGCCCCGCGACCCGCGGGCCGCTGAGCGTCCTCATGGTCACGAGCGACTGGCCGACGCCCGACCGACCCCGCACGACGAACTTCATCAAGCGCCAGGCCGACTTCCTCCAGGCTGCGGGCGCCGACGTTGAGGTCTTCCACTTCCAGGGAGGCCAGAGGCCGTGGAACTACCTGCGCGCGTGGCGCGAAGTGCGGCGCCGCGTCGCCACGGGGCGTTACGACCTGGTCCACGCTCAATTCGGCCAGAGCGGGCTCGTGGCGCTGCCGAAGCGAGTGCCTTTGGTCGTCACCTTCCGTGGGAGCGACCTCCTGGGCATAGTGAGCGACGCGACCGGTCGACACAGCTGGAAGGGCCGCCTGGGACAGTGGCTGTGCCGTTTGGTCGCGCGCCGGGCGAACGCGGTGATCGTCGTGTCCGAGCACATGAAGGCGTACCTCCCCGCCTCCGTCCATCCGACCGTCATCCCGTCCGGCCTCGACCTGGAGCAGTTCCGGCCGATCCCGCGGGATGAGGCGCGCCGACGCCTCGGGTGGCCGCCCGACCGGCAGGTGGTGCTCTTCGTGGGCCGCCCGTTCCAGGCACGCAAACGGCACGCGCTGGCCCAGGAGGCGGTGGCGCTGCTCAACCGCTCCCTGCCGGCGGAGCTCGTGGTCGCCTGGGGCGTGCCCCATGCCGAGATGCCGATCTACATGAGCGCCGCCGACGTGCTGGTCTGTACCTCTATGCAGGAAGGATCCCCCAACGTCGTGAAGGAGGCCCTTGCATGCGACGTTCCCGTGGTCTCCGTGCCCGTCGGGGACGTCGCGCTCCGCCTCCAGGGGATTGACGGCTGCGAGCTGTGCGCCGACGACCGGCCCGAGACGATCGCCGCTGCGCTCGAGCGAGTCCTGCGCCGCGGCCAACGTGTGGCCGGCCGAGCCAGCGTGCGGTCCCTGGACGAAAAGGTCCTGACCGAGCGGGTGCTCGAGCTCTACCGGTCAACGCTGAACGGTCAGGTGGTCACGGAGCGGCGGCTGCTGGGGAACCGGCGCCTCACGGTGCGCAGCGCGACGCCCTCGGAGGAGCAGGAGTGGGACGCTCTGGTGCGACGCTTCGACCACCACCGCGTTGTTCACACACGCGCCTGGCTCCGCTCACTCGAGGCCTCGGGGTGCGGCCGGCCGCTGTACCTGGTCCTCGAGCGCGACCACGAAATCGTGGGGTGTCTCCCGGGCCTGCTGGTCCGACTTGGCCCGCTGCGGCTGTTCGGGTCCCCCTTGCCGGGGTGGCAGACCGTGAGCATGGGACCCTTGTTCTACGAGCAGCGGGTCACTTCGGCGGAGCTCGCCGACAGCCTGGTGCCGTTCCTGCGGCGCCGCCACGGCGTCCACCACATCGAGCTGATGTGCAGCCATTTGGATCCCGTCGCGATGCGGGCGTCGGGGTTCCGGGGCGAGACGGTCTTCACCTATCGGGCGCCCCTCTACCCGGGCGACCCCGCGAAGATGGCGAAGGTGATGAAGGAGAGCGCGCGGCGCAACGCGCGCCGCGCCATCAAGCTCGGACTCGTCACTCGGCTCGAAGACGACGAAGCCTTCGTGGACGAGCACTATTCCCAGATCAAAGAAGTGTACGCCCGCCGGGGCTTCAGCGTCCCATTCGGGAAACGCCGCGTGCTCGAGTTCTTCCGCCACATGAAGGCGGCCGGCAACCTGATCGCCATCTCCGTTTACCTAAAGGAGGGCGGTCCCTGCATTGCCACGGGCATGTTCACGGTGGACGACCACGAGCTGTTGCTGTGGATGTGGACGCACCGCACCCAATACCGCTGGTATCGGCCGACCGAGCTGATGACGTGGACGGTGATGCAAAAGGCGATGGCACTCGGGTGCACCAACTTCGATTTGATGGGCCGCGGCGACTTCAAGGCGAAGTTCGGCGCCGAGCGGGACGCGAGCAAGTACCGTTGGGTGTGGAGCCGCTACCGAATGCTCATCTGGGTGCGCGATCTGGCGGAGTCGGTCTACCGCTGGCAGCAGGCCATCCGGGGCCGCCTCGGCCGGTTGCCGTTCTCATTGCTCCCCCCCAGTCCGGTAGAAGCCGGCCAGGTGGAAGACCAGCAGCCCGGGCGTGAGCGGAGCCACACCCCGGTGGAGCCGTAGCGATGCCCGAGACCCGGCCATTCGCCTGCGTCATGGGCGACATGGATTTGCTTCGGCCCCTGGGCCTGGCCCGGATCGCGTGCGTGGTGGTGGCCCGCCCAGGGGCGCCGCCTCGCTACTCGCGCTTCGCCCGCGCCGCGCTCCCCTGGGTGGACACGTGGGACCGCGGGGAGGAACAGGTCGAAACGCTGGTGCGCTTCGGCGCCGCGCAGCGCCAGCCCCCGGTGCTCTTCTACCAGGAGGATCGCGAGCTGCTGCTCGTCTCGCGCTTCCGGGACCGGCTCCGCTCGGCGTTCCGCTTCGTCATGGCCGACGCGGCACTCGTGGAAGACCTGGTGGATAAGTCCCGTTTCCAGACCCTGGCGCGGCGGCTGGACCTGCCCGTACCCGCTGCGCGGCGGCTCGACCCGGCTGAGCAGCCGAACCTGCGGGAGCTCGACATCCCTTTTCCGGTGATCATCAAGCCACTCACGCGCCGTACGGACCGCTGGACGCCGGTCGGTGGCCCGGGCAAAGCGCTACGGGTCGACACCCTCGAAGCTCTGCGGTCGCTCTGGCCGCGCATCGTCGCGGCCAACGTTCCCATGCTGGCGCAGACGCTCGTGCCCGGCGCGGAGACGGACGTCGAGAGCTACCACGTCTACGTCGATGAGCCGGGGGACATCGTCGCCGAGTTCACAGGGCGAAAGATCCGGACCTGGCCGAGCCAGTTCGGTCACAGCACGGCGTTGGTCATCACCGACTCAGCGGACGTGGCGGCCGCGGGGCGGGCGGTGGTCCGGCGGCTGGACCTCCGTGGCGTTGCCAAGCTCGACTTCAAGCGAGGCCCCGACGGCCGGTTATACCTGCTCGAGGTGAACCCCCGCTTCACGCTGTGGCATCATCCGGCCGCGCTGGCGGGCGTGAACGTGCCCGCGCTGGTGTACGGCGACCTCGCGGGCCTGCCCCGC
>DATDFP010000257.1:0-8650 GCA_036522535.1 Gemmatimonadales bacterium | reverse complement strand
GGTCGAGTCCGCGTCCGTCAGCTCGAGCCGGTCGCGCCGCAGCGTGTAGCGCCCCGTGAGGGAACCCCAGGAGCCGTGGTATCCCAGCGTTCCACTTCCCCCGGCGTTGTGGTACCCGCTGTTCCACAACACGTAGCTCGGGGTGTGGACGTCTTCGGCGTTGCGTCCGCTCCCGGACGCGCGAAATCCCCAGGGGCCACTCGCTCCCTCGAGGGTGAGGGAGCCGTCAGGCTGGCGGTTCCCGGTGGCGAACCCGCCCGTCACGCTGCCTTGAACGAACGGCGCGCGGCCGATTCCGTCGGGCAAGTCCGGCTCGATGATGTTGACCACGCCACCGACTGCGTCCGATCCGTACAACACGCTGGCCGGACCGCGGATGACTTCGATCCGGGAGGCTGCGGCCGGCTCCACGCTGGAGAAGTGATCGTCGCCCCACTGGTTGTGTTCCAGCCGCTGCCCGTCGTCCACCACGAGGACGCGGGTGTTCGTGAGCCCGCGGATGACCGGCTTCCCAGTCGCCGCTCCGCTGCTGTTGTTGCGTACCCCGGCGATGTCCTCGAGCGCTTCACCGAGACTGGTAGTTCTGATCTTGGCGAGATCCTCGCCACCCGCGATAACGACCGGCTGAGGCGAGTTGACCGCGCTCGTAGCCACGGCCGAGGCGGAGACCTGCACCGCCGGCAGCTCCACCACGGAAGGCTTGAGGGTGACATCCAGGCTCACGTCCGCGTTGCTCACCACCACCCGCTTCAATTGCGACCGGTAGCCGATGATCGTGAACACCACGGTGTATGTCCCGGGCGCCACCTGGGGTATGGTGTACCGCCCGTCGTCTCCCGTCTTGCTGGATCGCTGGATCTCAACGATCCGAACCGTAGCCTGGCCGATCGGCTTGCCATCAGGGTCGCTCACCCGACCAGAAATGGATCGAGGAACGAGTCCCGTGCCGGGGGCGCGGCCCGCGGCCGTCACTCGACTCGATGGGGTCGCGAGCTCCGGCGCCGTGGAGCCGGTGAGTGCCGCGGCCGTCCGGCTGGCCGCGGCGAGCAGGAGACCGTACGCGAGCGCGCGTATGGCGCTCCGCGAATAACTGATACGCATGGCTGCTCTCCCGATCAAAATGGTGACATGCACCGCGCCCCCGGGGTGACGGTGACGCACGTGCCTGCGGACGGGGTGTCGGTCGCCGCGCATAATCGCGGCGCCGTCGATCAGGAGAGGGGAGGAGGAGCGCGGGAGTGCGGGAGCCGCTCGTGCACTCCCGCGTCGCGGACGCGGCGCACGACCGGAACGGGGACCGGCTCAGCGGGCCGACACAGGCCCTGTGGGGCCCGCCGCGCCGGGGCGCCGGGCGCGGAAAGAAACCGGTGGAAGACGCAGTCCGCGGGGTGGATCCGGGCGCACGCCGCCGTCGAGTGCGACTCGATATGCGCCGGGCCGGCCACGAACTCGTCCAATCGCGCGTCGGCAAGGGCCGCGGCCGCCGGCATCGTGAGCTGCAATGCCGCGAGGGCCGGGAAGCAGGCGCGGAGCGACCGACAGCGCCGGATCATCGCAGCCATCCTACACCCAGGCCGATGGAAAGTGCAAGCAGCGCAACCGCACGATCCCCGCCTTCACGGCTGCCGCGAACGCGTCGCGTTTCCGAGGGAGTAAGTGCTGCACGCTTCATGGGGGATGGGGAACCGTGAATCCAGCTCGGAACCGGTCCCACAAGCTCACACCCCCACGCCTCTTAGCGCGGAGCGCTTGACACCGGCGTTATGGCGTCATAGCATAAGTCCTTCACCAAAAAGGACTTGTGACATCGATGTCGATCCGCCGCCAGGAGGCCCTCGACTACCATGCGCAGGGCCGCCCGGGGAAGATCCAGGTCTCGCCGACCAAGCCCTTCAAGAACCAGCGCGACCTGTCCCTCGCTTACACGCCGGGGGTGGCTGAGCCCTGCCGGGAGATCGCTGCGCGGCCGGAAGAGGTCTACACCTACACGATCAGAGGCAATCTGGTGGCGGTGGTGACGAACGGCACGGCCGTGCTCGGTCTGGGCAACATCGGCCCCCTCGCGGGCAAGCCGGTGATGGAGGGGAAGGGGATTCTGTTCAAGGCGTTTGCCGACATCGACGTGTTCGACCTGGAATTAGGCTCTGAGGACCCGGAGGACGTGATCCGGTTCTGCCAATTGCTCGAGCCCACCGTGGGAGGTATCAACCTCGAAGACATCCGCTCCCCGGACTGCTTCTACATTGAGGAAAAGCTACGCGAGACGCTATCCATTCCCGTGTTCCACGACGACCAGCACGGGACGGCGATCATCTCGGGGGCGGCGCTCCTGAACGCGATGGAGGTCGTGGAGAAGGACATCGGGCAGGTCAAGGTGGTGTTCTCGGGTGCCGGTGCGGCGGCGATCGCCACAGCCGAGCACTACGTCCGTCTCGGCGTGCGGCGCGATCACATCCTGATGTGCGACCAGAAGGGCGTGATCCACCCGGAGCGGGACGACCTCGATCGCTACAAGCAGCGCTTCGCGGCGCGGACCGAGGCGCGGACGCTCGCCGCCGCCCTGCGCGACGCGGACGTGCTCGTGGGTCTGTCGGTGGGTGGGATCGTGCGGGGCGACATGTTGCAGGCGATGGCGCCCCGGCCGATCATCTTCGCCCTTGCCAACCCGGTGCCGGAGATCATGCCGGAGGATGCGAAGCGTGCCCGGCCCGACGCGATCATCGCCACGGGGCGGTCGGACTACCCGAACCAGGTGAACAACGTCCTGGGCTTCCCGTTCATCTTCCGCGGTGCGCTCGACGTGCGTGCGCGGAAGATCAACGAGGACATGGAGATGGCCGCGACGCGCGCGCTCGCCGCTCTCGCCAAAGAGGAGGTCCCGGACTCGGTCATGCGCGCCTACGGGCTCGACCGGATCCGCTTCGGCCCCGACTACCTGATTCCCAAGCCATTCGATCCGCGCGTCCTCTTGTGGGTGGCGCCCGCAGTGGCCTGGGCCGCGGTCGGCTCGGGCGTGGCAGGCCGGGCGATCGACGTTGAGGAGTATCGCGCCCGGCTCGACGCCCGGCTCGGCCGCGCGCGCGAGGTGATGCGCGGGCTCTCGACGCGCGCACAGCAAGAAGTGAAGCGCATCGCCTTCCCCGAAGGCCAGGACCCCCGGATCCTGAAGACGGCCCGCATCCTCGCCGACGAGGGGATCGCGGAGCCGATTCTGCTCGGCGATCCCGACGCGATCCGCCGCCAGGCCGACGACGCCGGCGTGACGCTCGAGGAGATCGCGCTGGCCAACCCGCGGACCAGCGCCCACCTGGAGGCGTACGCACGGGACCTCTGGGAGCGCCGCCGCCGAAAGGGGATCACGTTGCACGAGGCCCGGATCCGGGTCCTCGACCCGATGTACCACGCGCTGTTGATGCTCCGCGCCGGACAGGCGGACGCCGTCGTGGCGGGCGTCGAGATGCACTATCCCGACGCCATTCGCCCCGCCCTCGAAGTGATCGGCGCGGAGCCGGGTCGCCGGCAGGTGAGCGGGATTTACATGCTCGTGCTCCCTCAGCAGACCTTCTTTTTCGCCGACTGCACGGTGAGCATCGACCCCGATGCCGAGGCCCTGGTGGAGATCGCTTCGGCCACGGCGCAGTTCGTTACGCAGCTGGGGATCGAGCCGCGTCTCGCGCTTCTCTCCTTCTCGAACTTCGGCTCGGTGCGGCACCCCGCTGCAGAAAAGGTGCAAAGCGCGGTGGCGTTGTTACAGGAGCGGGAGCCGAAGCTCCAGGTGGACGGAGAGATGCAGGCCGATACGGCGGTGGTGGAGCGGATCCTGGTCGAGCGCTACCCCTTTGCGCGCCTGCGTGGCCCGGCGAACGTGTTGATTTTCCCGAACTTGGACGCGGCCAACATCAGCTACAAGCTGCTCGACCGGATCGGTGGGGCGCAGGCGATCGGGCCGATTCTTGTCGGCATGGCGCAACCGGTGCACGTCTTGCAACGGGGCTCCGACGTGAGCGACATCGTCAATCTCGCCGTGATCGCCGCCGTGGACGCCCAGGAGCACGGGCGCCGGCAGCGTGCCCCGGGACCTCCCGGAAGGACGTCATGACCGCACAGCTTGCCCATACCGACTCCCACATTGCCACCTGGCGGACCGGCCTGGAGGCCGCCGGGCTCCTGCCGCAGCGAGCCGTCCACTGGAACCTCACGCCCCCGGCGCTCTATGAACATGCGCTGCGACGCGGCGAGGGCATCCTCACCGAGGGCGGGGCGTTTTGCGCCGTCACGACCCCCCACACCGGCCGCAGCCCCAACGACAAGTTCGTCGTGCGCGAGCCGTCATCGGCGTCGGATGTCTGGTGGGGTCGGGTGAACCAGCCCTTCGCCCCGGAGCACTTCGACCGCCTGCGAGCGGATGCCGCCCGCCATCTCGACGCGCAGGATCTGTTCGTGCAGGACCTGTTCGCCGGGGCGGACCCGAACCATCGCAGCGCCATCCGGTTCGTGACTCCCAATGCGTGGCACGCGCTGTTCGTCCACAACATGTTCCTCCGCCCGACCCCCTCCGACCTCGCGGGCTTCGTCCCGTCCTGGCTCGTGCTTCATTCGCCCGAGCTGCACGCGGATCCCGCCGAGCATGGCACCCGGTCGGGCACGTTCATCGTGATCCACTTCGGGGCGCGCACGATTCTGATCGGCGGCACCCGCTACGCGGGCGAGTTGAAGAAGGCGATCTTCACGATTCTGAACTACCTGTTGCCGAAGCGCGGTGTGCTGTCGATGCACTGCTCCGCCAATGTGGGCGAAGCAGGGGACGTGGCGCTGTTCTTCGGCTTGTCGGGCACCGGCAAGACGACCCTGTCCGCCGACCCGGAGCGCGCCCTGATCGGCGACGACGAGCACGGCTGGTCGGATAGCGGGGTGTTCAACTTCGAGGGCGGCTGCTACGCGAAGGTGATCCATTTGTCTCGGGAGGGAGAGCCCGAGATCTACGCCACCACGCGGATGTTCGGCACCGTGCTCGAGAACGTCGTGGTGGACCCGGAAACGCGGGCGATCGACCTCGAGTCCGACGCCGTCACCGAGAACACGCGCGCTTCTTATCCGATCCATTTCATCCCGAACCACGTCTCCGGTGGGATGGCGGGACATCCGTCGCACATCGTGTTCCTGACGTGCGACGCCTACGGGGTCATGCCGCCGATCGCGCGGCTGTCCCCGGCCCAGGCGATGTATCACTTCCTGTCGGGCTACACGGCCAAGGTGGCGGGGACCGAGCGCGGGGTGACCGAACCGAAGGCGACGTTCTCGACCTGCTTCGGAGCGCCGTTCCTGCCGCTCCACGCCAACGTGTACGCCTCGCTCCTCGGCGAGAGGATCGCGAAGCACGGGGTGCAGTGTTGGCTCGTGAACACTGGGTGGACGGGCGGGCCGTATGGCATCGGGCAACGCATGCGGCTCAGTTTCACGCGGGCGATGGTGCGCGCCGCCCTCGCCGGCAGGCTCGATCGCGCGGCCACGGCGCCTGAGCCGGTGTTCGGCCTCGAGGTGCCGCTCCACGTGGCGGGCGCCCCGGACGCGGTCCTGCTCCCGCGCTGCACTTGGAGCGACCCCGCGGCCTATGACGCGCAAGCGGCGCGGCTGGCCCAGATGTTCCGGCAGAACTTCGAGCAGTTCCACAGTCAGGTCCACCCCGCGGTACGGGAAGCCGGGCCGCGGGCGTAACCGGGCAGGGTAACGATGTAGGGGCGCAGCATGCTGCGCCCCTACTATTTTGTGTCTGGTGATCCCTTCCCGCTTCGAGGTCGTCCGCGACCCGCTCTGGAACAACATCCGGCTCGACCCTGAAGCGCTCGCGGTGGTCGACACGCCCGCCGTGCAGCGGCTCCGCTACATCCGCCAGCTCGGCCACGCCTTCCTCGTCTACCCCGGCGCCACCCACAGCCGCTTCGAGCACGCGCTCGGCGCGTACCACCTGGCGCGACGCGTCCTCTCCCAGCTGGAGGAGGAGGGTGATGCCAGACTCGATGCCGCCGACCGGGCGTGCCTCAAGCTCGCGGCATTGCTCCACGACATCGGCCACTACCCGTTCTCGCACGCGCTCGAAGAGGCAGGGCTGCCGCACCACGAAGTGCTGGCCGAGCGGCAGCTCTCGAGCGGCGCGCTCGCCGCCCGCCTGGCGGAGCTCGGGATGCCCGCCGGGCGGCTCTTGAGCCTGATCCAGAGTCCGTGCGCCGAGCCCCTCGCGGGGCTCGTCTCGGGCTCGCTCGACGTGGACAAGCTCGACTATTTGTCGCGGGACGCGTGGATGTGCGGCGTGCCGTACGGCGTGATCGACGTGGATCGGTTGCTGACCTCCCTCACGGTCGCCGCCGGACCGGACGGGCGAGCAGCGCTCGCGCTGCACGAGAAGGGGCTCGCCGCGCTCGAGTCGCTGCTCTTCGCCAAGTACCAGATGTATCGCAACGTCTACTGGCACCACGCGGTCCGCAGCGCCACCGCGATGTTCAAGCGGATGGTGCGGCGCGCGCTGGCGGCCGGCCGGCTCGAGCCCGAGGCGGTGGCGCTCGCGACGGACGACGGACTGGTCCACGAGCTGATGCGGGATGACACGACCGGGCTCGCCCGGCACCTGCGCGAGCGCCGGCTCGCGAAGCGCGCGCTCGACCTGCCGGCCACGGACTTGCCGGCGGATGCGCGCTCCTGGCCCGCCGAGGATCCTGACCTCCTCGAACAGGTGGAGGACCGCCTGGCGCGGGCCGTGGGACTCGAGCCCGGCGGGCTGTATCTCGATTTCCCTGCCAAACCCGACATGCTCGCGCTCGATCTGCCCCTCGTCAAGCGCGACGGCACGGTCACCCCGCTCGCGGGCGCGGAAGCAGCGAGGCATCTGGGGTTGCCGCGCGTCGCGGCCGAATTGTACCGCTCGGCGCGGCGACTGCGCGTATTCGTGCTGGGGGCGGCCAGCGTGCCGGCACGGGCGATTGTGGAACTCGTGACGCTGCCGCGAGAAGAGGTGGCGGCCAGGGTGGCCGGGGAAGGCCCGTTGGTGCGGTAAGCGGTGAGCGGTGAGCGGCGGAAGCACGCGACTGGCATGCCCCTACCGCCTACCGCTCACTGCTCACCGCTCACCGCTCACCGCTCACCCGGTCTCACCCCGCCGCACCCCGGGCTCCGTCACCTGTGTCTCGTCGCCTACGGCCGCGTCGACCGAGTCGATCCGCACCACGATCGCCGTGATGTTGTCCAGGCCGCCGTAGCGGTTTGCGTCGCGGATCAGGTCGTCCACCTGCTCCTGAGGCATCCGGCTCGTCCCGAGCACCTCGGCGAGCTGATGGTCCTCCAGCATTCCCGTGAGCCCGTCCGACGCGAGTAGGAACACGTCCCCCGGCTTGACCGCGCCGACGTAGATGTCCGGCGTCACATCGTTGTTCGCGCCGACACAGCGCGTGATGACGTTGCTATAGGGATGCGACCGCGCCTGCTCGGGGGTCAGGTAGCCCGCGTCCACCTGCTCCTGCACATAGGAGTGATCCTTGGTGAGCTGGATCAACTTCTCCTCGCGAAACAGGTACGCGCGGCTGTCGCCGACCTGGCCGATCAGGAAGTGGGTACCGTACAACACCAGGGCGGTGACGGTGGTCCCCATCCCGCGCTTGTCGTGCTCGGTGAGCGTGCGGCCGAAAATGGCGCCGTTGGCCGAACGGATCGCCAGCCGCATCCGATCCGCGATTTCATCGTCGCTCATGCCCCGGAGGGAGCCCAGCTCCCGGGCCACGCTCCGCACCGCCATCTCGCTCGCCACCTCGCCGGCCGCGTGGCCACCCATGCCGTCGGCCACCACGAATATCCCCCGCTCGGGGACCATGAGGTAGTTGTCCTCGTTCCCCGAGCGGATGATCCCGACATCCGTGCGACCAGCGCAGGTGATGTGCACGGTCCGATGCTACGCCAGGAGCCGCTGGACAATGGCCACGAAACCCGCTCCGAGTAGAATGATGAGCGCCGCGCTCGCACCGCAACCCTTCGTCTTCTTTTGGGGAGGCGGTGGGACTCGCCTCCTGGTGGTCTTTACGCCCGGTGGCTGCACCTCGGACGCGCGGCGCGGGGGTGCGCCCAGAGGTTTTTCGATCGGGACCTCCGGCTTGGTGGGGGCCGGCAATTGGGGCTCCGGGAAGGCCGCGCTCACTCTGGTCCCGCTGCCTTCGGTCACGGGCACAGCATCGTCGGTCGGCTCGAACGCGAGCTGCACGTCCCCGAGCCGCACCATCGCCCCGGGCGCGAGCGGTGCCTCACCCTTGACGCGCTCGCCGTCCACGAACGTCCCGTTCGTCGAGTCGAGGTCCACGAGCAGCCAGACGCCCTCGCGCAGCTGTAGCTTCGCGTGGGCTGTGGAAACCGATGGATCGGGGAAGACGAGGTCGTTGTAGTCCGCGCGCCCGATGTTCACGATCGGCGTCTTGACCGGCAGGCGCCGGCCTCTCAGCTCGCCGACCCGGACGAGGAAGCTCGCGAGCGAGCCGGGCCGCGCCGGCCGCAGGGCTTCGAGGCCGTCCATCGTGAGCTGGAGCCGCTCGGCGGCGCCGGGCGGAGGCTGCGCGGCCGGGGGAGCCTCGGCGACCGGACCCGCCCGCGGCGCGGGAGGCGCGGCCGCCGGGAT
>DATDFP010000256.1:0-11415 GCA_036522535.1 Gemmatimonadales bacterium | reverse complement strand
GGCTTCTAGCGCAAAGTCGAAAGAGGATGCACCGATCGGCGTGGATTTGGTGACGGATCGAACGGCAGCCCGTCCTACATTGCGTGCATGGGCCACTTCAAGGATCTCAAAGCGTGGCAACATGCACGCAGGCTCGCAGTCCTGTCGAAGGCCGCAATCGCCCGGCTCCCGGAGTCGGAGCGCGACGGCCTGGCCGACCAGTGGAGACGTGCGGTTTATAGCGTCGCATTGAATATTGCAGAGGGTGCGAGTCGTCGGGGCGTCAAGGATTTTCGAAAGCATCTCGATATCGCACGCGCATCGTTGCACGAAATCGAAGCGATCCTTGATCTCGTGCTCGCCCTCGATTATTTCCATCCCGACGAGCTCGCCGAGTTGCATGCGACGCGCGACGAATGCGCGAAGATGGTGTATGGACTGCTGCGAAAGCTCCCGGACGGACCCAAGCAACCCGGACGCTAGCGACAGTCAACCGCTCTTGCGGCTTACGGCTTACGGCTTACGGCTTGCGGCCGGCTCCTGTTGTGTTAAGCAGTGTATCGTGCCGAGCCCCCACACCAAATCCACCGCGTGTATCCCCACCACCGGCCGATCGGTGAACAGCTCGGCGAGGATCCCCAGCGCGATCCGATCGTTTGGATCGTTGAAGGTCGGCACCAGCACGGCGGCATTCGCGATGTAGAAGTTTGCGTAGCTCGCCGGGAGCCGCCGCCGATCGAAGAAGAGCGGCGCGGGCATCGGCAGCGGAACGACCTCGATCGACGAGCCGTCCTCGAGTCGCATTCCCGCGAGGCGCTCGCGGTTTTCCTCGAGCGCGGGGTAGTTTGCGTCCCCGGGATTGGTCTCGCGGCACAGCACGACCGTGCGCGGGCCGACGAAGCGGCACACGTCGTCGACGTGGCCGTGGGTGTCGTCGCCCGCGATTCCCTTGCCAAGCCACAGGACTTGCGTGACGCCGAGGTAGTCGCGCAGGACGGCTTCGATGTCGGCGCGCTCCAGCGCCGGGTTGCGGGGCTGGACCGTGCGATCGAGCAGACACTCCTCGGTCGTGAGGAGGGAGCCGCGGCCGTTCACGTCGATGCTTCCGCCCTCGAGCACGACGTCACTGCCGCTGGCCCGCGCTTGAAACAGGCGCAGCCCGAGCCGCCTGGCCGCCCGCACGGGGATCCGGTCGTCGTGCTTCCAGTCGGGGTACTTCGCCCATGCGTTGAAGCGGAAGCGCGCGACCGCCACTGCGGCGGGCGACCGGTCGCGACGCAGGAACACCGGGCCGAAGTCGCGCGTCCAGCCTCGGTTCGTGGGGAATCGCAAGAACTCCACACGGCCCCGCCCGATATCGACGCCTACCCGGTCCAGTAGCCGCCGGGCCTGACGCTCGTGGGCGGCGGAGTTGACGAGGATGCGCGCGACCTCGCCCGGCGCGAGCTTGCGCACGATCTCGCCGTACACCCACTGGACCGTGGTGATCTTTCCCGGCCAGTCGCTCCGGTTGTGCGGCCAGCCGAGCCACGTGGCATGGTGCGGCTCCCACTCGGCGGGCATGCGAAAGCCAAGGGCGGCGGGAGTCTCGGTGGGCGACATGCGGGAAACGGGAAACGGAAACGGCAAACGGGGCCGGAAGGGATGATCAGGTTGGCTGATCGAGAAACCGGCTGCCGAGGCCGGCGTAGGCGTCGATGCGCCGATCGCGCAGGAACGGCCAGCCGCGGCGTACCTCCTCGATCCGTGCCAGGTCTACTTCGGCGACCAGCACCGTTTCGCGGTCGGCGGGTGCTTCAGTGACCACGGCGCCGAACGGGTCGGCGAGGAACGAGCTTCCCCAGAACTCGATTCCTCCCGCGTCGTCGCCGGTGCCGGCCGGCTCGTACCCCACGCGGTTCACGGCCGCGACGTACACGCCGTTCGCAATGGCGTGGCTCCGCTGGATCGTCCGCCAGGCGTCGAGTTGCTGCGGGCCATGACTCGCCTTCTCCGCCGGGTGCCAGCCGATGGCCGTGGGATAGAACAGGATGTTCGCCCCCTGGAGCGCCGTGAGCCGCGCGCCCTCGGGGTACCACTGGTCCCAGCAGACGAGGGCGCCGACCCTGCCCACCCGTGTGTCGAACGCGCGGAAGCCGAGGTCTCCGGGCGTAAAGTAGAACTTCTCGTAATAGGCGGGGTCGTCGGGGATGTGCATCTTGCGGTACAAGCCGACCAGGCGTCCGTCGGCGTCAATCACGGCCGCCGTGTTGTGGTAGAGGCCCGGGGCGCGACGCTCGAAGATGGGGGCGATGACCACGATTCCCGCGCGCTTCGCCACCTTGCCGAGCGTGTCCGTGGTGGGCCCCGGGACGGGCTCCGCCAGGTCGAACAGGGCCGCGTCCTCGCGCTGCGCGAAGTAGCGAGACCGGAACAACTCCGGGAGACACACGAGCTGTGCGCCTGCGGCCGCCGCCTCCTCCACCCGAGCGACCGCCTTGTCGAGGTTTGCGCCCGGATCGACGGACATCGCCATCTGAGCGAGGGCGATCTGGTATCTGGCCGGGGGCCGCGGGCCCGTCATGGGGGAGAAGACTACGTCCGCGGGGCCCTTTACACCACCGACGTCACCCTTTCGATTCCAGCCGATGAAGAAACTCCTGATCGCAGTCGTCGCCGTCCTTGCCGGATCTGCGGCCTCCGCGCCGCAGCAGGGCGGGTATCGCGTCCTCCGGCGCTACGCGCTGGGCGGTGAAGGGGGCTGGGACTACCTCACCCTCGACACGGCCAGCCGCCGGCTCTACATCGCCCGCAGCACGCGCGTCACCGTGATCGACGCCGATTCGGGCGCCGTCGTGGGCGAGATCCCCAACACGCCGGGCGTGCATGGAGTGGCGCTGGCCCCCGAGCTGCACCGCGGCTTCGCCAGCGCCGGCCGCGATCAGTCGGTCAGGATTTTCGACACGCGCTCGCTCCACCCGCTGGCGCGGGTGAGGACCACGGGCGGGAACCCGGACGCGATCGTCTACGAGCCCGCGACCCGCCGCGTGTTCGCCTTCAATGGCGCCGGGGCCAATGCCACCGCCATCGATGCGGTGTTGCCCGGAGTCGTCGGGACCGTAGCGCTGGGGGGCAAGCCCGAGTTTGCCGTCGCGCCGGGCGACGGGCGCGTGTTCGTGAACATCGAAGACCGCGCGGAGCTCATCGCCCTGGACGCCCGGGCGCTGGCCGTGACCGCCCGCTGGCCGCTCGCGCCCTGCGAGGCTCCGACCGGCCTCGCCCTCGATGCTCAGCACGGTCGGCTGTTCGTCGGATGCTCGAACCGGCTGATGGCCGTAGTGGATGCCGGGGGCGGCCGGATCGTGACCACGCTGCCGATCGGCGCCGGTGTGGACGGCGTCGCCTTCGACCCCTCGACCGGCCTGGCATTCAGCTCGAACGGCGAGGGCACGCTGACCGTCGTGCGCGAGGTGACGCCCGACAGCTTCGTCGTGGTCGAGAACGCGGTCACCCAGCGGGGCGCCCGGACCCTGGCGCTCGACCTGCGGACTCACCACGTGTTCCTCGTGACGGCGGAGTTCGGCCCGCCCCCTGCGCCGACCCCCGAGCAGCCGCGGCCGCGGCCACCGATCACGCCGGGCAGCTTCGCGATCCTGGTGGTGGGCGACGAACCGTGACGTGAGCCACGAGCTGCGCCGGCGGTTGCGCCTGTGGTTCAGCCTCGCCGAGCCGGTGGACCGGTGGACGTACTTCGCCAACGGCCTGCTCCTCATGACGCTCAAGTACGGCTGCGATGCCATCGCCGTGTTCCGCGCCACGGGGCGGTTCTGGTCACCGCTCGGGTATCTCCTGCCGTTCGGGTTCCTGCGCACGGCGACGCTGGCCGGGGCGCCGGCGTGGTTCCTTCCCGCCCTCGTGCTCTGGACGCTGCCGTTCCTGTGGATCGGAGTCGGGATGACCCTGCGACGCGCGGTGGACGCCGGGCGGTCACCGTGGCTGTCCCTCGCGTTCTTCGTCCCGCTTCTGAACTACGTCGTCATGCTCGCGCTCAGCGTCGCCCCCACCGCGCCCGGAGGGCGCTGGCGCGCCGGCACGGACGCGGTCGCGCACGCTCGGCTCGCCGGCGCGCTGTACGGAGTCGCCGCCGGGCTCGCGGTAGCGGTCCCCACGATTCTCCTCAACGTCTACGTCTTGCACCGCTACTCCACCTCCCTCTTTCTCGGCACGCCGTTCACCCTCGGTGCCGTCACCGCGTACGTGTTCAACCGCGAGCGGCCGCACGACGTCAGGGCCACGCTCCAGGTCGTGAGCCTGGGCGTGGTGCTCCTCGGCGGCGCGGTGTTGTTGTTCGCGATCGAAGGGCTCGTCTGTGTGGCGATGGCGCTCCCGTTGGCGCTGGCGATCGCGCTTCTGGGCGGGCTCTTCGGCCGCGCGATCGCGCTGCACACGGCCGGCGGTGCGACGCACGTGGCGGGCCTCGCGGTTGCGATCCCCATCCTCGCCGGCCTCGACCGGGTGCGCGCGCCCGGCGGCGTGTACGAGGTGACGGACTCCGTCGTGATCGCGGCCCCGCGCGAGGCCGTCTGGCGCCACGTTGTGAGTTTCACCGAGCTGGCGCCGCCCGGGGAGGCGTTGTTCAAGCTCGGCGTGGCCTACCCGCGGCGCGCGTGGATTGAAAGGCCGGACGCGGGGCGCGCGGGGGCGATCCGGTACTGCGAGTTCTCGACAGGCACTTTCGTCGAGCCGATCACCACGTGGCAAGCGCCCGAGCGCCTGTCGTTCGCCATCACCGCGCAGCCGATCCCGCTGCGGGAGTTCTCGCCGTACGGTGCGATTGAGCCGCCTCACCTGCACGGTTACTTCCAGGCGCGGCGTGGGGCATTCCGATTGAGCGACCTCGCCGGAGAGCGCACGCTGCTCGTCGGCAGTACGTGGTACGAGATCGACATCGGGCCGCGAACCTATTGGAAGTTCTACGCACACCTGATCGTCTCGGCGATTCATCGTCGCGTGCTCGAGCACATCAAGCGGTTGTCCGAGACGCCGCCATGAGCCGCCGCTCGATAGGCGCCTTCCGCACCGCGGTCCTCGCGGGCGCGCTCCTTGGAGCGCCGCTTCTCGGGTCTCTTGGCCAGTCGGCCTGCGTCTCCCACGCCGGCCGCCCCCGCCCCCTGCCGGCCGCCTACGCCGCGGCGGTGGCGCAGGCACGGGCGATCGTGTGCGACCGGCTCGCCGGCAAGATCCCGGGCCTCCAGGTGGCGGTCGCGGTGGACGGCAAGCTCGTGTGGTCGGAAGCGTTCGGCTATGCGGATCTCGCCGGCCAGGTCCCGGTCACCGCCGAGACGCAGTTCCGCATCGGGAGCGTCTCGAAGCCCCTGACTGCGGCAGCCCTGGCGCTCCTCTACGAGGCGGGGAGGCTCGATCTCGACGCGCCGGTTCAACGCTACGTCCCCTCGTTTCCGGACAAGGGCTATCCGATCACCACGCGCCAGCTCGCCGGCCATCTCGCGGGGATCCGGCACTACCGGGACGAGGAATTTCTGTTGAACCGCCACTTCAACTCGGTTCAGGACGGCCTGACGATCTTCGAGCGTGACTCGCTGCTGTTCCCCCCGGGGACGCGGTTCTCTTATTCGAGCTACGGATGGAACCTGATCGCGGCCGTGATCGAGGGGGCGTCGGGGGAGGATTTTCTGGCCTACATGGGCGGGCACGTGCTCCGGCCGCTCGGGCTTACGCACACGGCTCCGGATCGAGTGGACAGCCTCATCCCGAACCGGACGCGCTTCTACGAGCGCGGGGCCGACAGCGGGTTCGTTCCCGCGCCCCCCGTGGACAACAGCTACAAGTGGGCCGGGGGCGGCTTCGTGTCCACGGCCGAAGACCTCGTGAAGTTCGGCTCGGCGCTCATCGCGCCCGGATTTCTCAAAGCGGAAACCCTCGAGCTGTTGTTCACCTCACAGAAAACCAACGCAGGAGAGGCGACCGGCTACGGGGTCGGTTGGTTCGTCGCCACCGACGAGCGCGGCCACCGCTGGGTCTCGCACGGCGGGAGCTCCGTCGGCGGGACGACGGCTTTCGGCGTGGACCGCGACTCCCGCGTCGTCGTCGCGATCACGTCGAATCTGACCGGCGCAGAGCTTCAGGCGGGAGAGGCGATTCAAGCGGCGTTCGATCGTTAGCTCCTGGCCTTCTTCCATTGCCGGGGGTCGAACAGAACAGGGGCGAGCGGGACGTCGGTCTTGATCTCGGTATACTCCTCGAGCCACTGCTCGTGGCCGTCTACCAGGAACGCCACCTCGGCCGACAGCCAGGCGGGGCCGAGCGGCTGGTACTTGTTGAAGCGGATGTCGCTCATGCGGGTCGTATCGCGCCGGCCGGGCTCCAACAGGCGGACAAACACGAGCCGCTCCCGGTCCACCCAGAACTGACGCGTCCGCAGGTCGCCCACCGGCGCGCCTACCACCCAGACGGGGCGCCCCTCCCAGGTGTCCTCGTGCACCGTCGCGAGGTGGAACCCGAGACCCTCCAAACGGGTCACGGTGCGCTCGACGGGATCGAAGTACAGGTCGAAGCCGAGCACCATCAGCGGATGCACGAAGGCCGTGGCGCTTGCTACGGTGTCCGCGTCCATCGCGTACTGAGAGTCGGCCACGAACAGCACGCCCTTGCCGGAATCCGTCGGCGCGAACTCGATCCGCAGCCTGCCCGGCAGCGCCGCGTACTCCCGCCAGACCGAGCGCTCCTTGGTCCCGTCGCGTCGCGTGGCGGTGTTTTGCTGAACGAACGTGAGAGTGTGGTACCACTTGCCTGCGTAGCGGTCGTGCATGGCGCGGATGATCTCTCGACCGCTCGGCGGCGAGGCTCCGCTCATGACGAGCGCGGCGGCGATGCAGACGGTTGGGAACACGAATCACCCTCCAGAGTGAAGGCGTGAGCCGACGCTACGACGCTACCTTGTACGAGAGGTGTTAGTTACAACGTAGCGTCATACAACGTCGCGTCCTACACGGCAGACCGGCATCATATTATAAAACCATGCGGCGTCCGGCCACGTATTCTCCATGGATCCTCGCCATCACGCTTTCGGTCCCTACGGCGCGGGAGAGACCTATGGCATTCTCGGTCACCAGCACGGCATTCAGGGAAGGATCGGGCATTCCGGTCAAGCACACGTGCGACGGCGCGGACGTCTCGCCCCCGCTCGCCTGGAGCGGCGCGCCGGCCGCCGCCGCCGCGTTCGCCCTGATCGCCGATGACCCCGATGCGCCGGCAGGAACGTGGGTGCACTGGGTGCTGTACGACCTTCCGGGGGCGACCTCAGAGCTGCCCGAGAATGTGGCCAAGACCGAGACGCCCGCTGGTCTGGGCGGCGCGACCCAGGGGAAAAACGACTTCCGGCGGACCGGCTACGGCGGACCGTGTCCGCCCCCCGGCCCCGCGCACCGCTATTTCTTCAAGCTGTACGCGCTCGACACGCCGCTGCGGCTCAAGCCGGGCGCCGCGAAGCGGGACCTGGCGACCGCGATGGAGGGACACATCCTGGCCACGGCGCAGCTTATGGGCACGTACGCGAGGCAGAGGCGATGACCGCGCTGGGACTGGCGCTGATGGTCTGGATAGGCGCGCCCGGGCCCCCGCCGTTCTCCGTCATCGTCCTCCCCGCGACGATCCGGGGCATGATGAGCGCGGTGTGGATCGAGAACAATCGGCACTGGGACGAGTTGGCCGGTGAGAACACCCTCACGCAGCTGCTCGGCACCGGGAGACCGACGCAGCGGGAGTATCTCGGCTGCCTGGCGGGCGAAGTCGCGCACGACACGCTGTGGGTGCGCCGGCTGGTCACGGCCGCGAACTTGAAGCAGCTACAGTTCGCCGTGGCGGGTAGCTGCGACGACGTCGACCAGCTCGTCGGAACCTTCCACACCCACCCCTATCGCGCCGACTCGGGCGGTCGCCCGGTCAAGGAGCGCGGGCTCTCGCCGCTGGATCTCGCTACCTTCGCGGCCACCCGCGATCAGGTAGCGATCGTGATGTGGGACCTGGACTCGCTCGACGTAGCGGCGAAAGCGGTTGACGGGAGCGTGCGCCACCCCGCTTCCCTTACCCTAACCCCTAACCCCTAACCCCTAGCCCCTAAGGTTAGAGCACGTCAGCCTCAAACGCGCCCGTCAAAATCCGCCCCGCGCGCTTGACCTGAATCCAGATTCGGTAGCGCCCCGGTTTCGGAAACGCATAGGGGAAGGAGAGCGTGCCGGTCGCGGCCGTTTGGGTGTCGGCCATCGTGGTGCCAGACGTTGCCATCTCCGCCAGCCGCCTTCCGAGCGCGCCCCGGACCGTGTCTCCGGGCTGCCGCAGCAGGAACGTCGCCTGCGCCGCCATCGAGATCGTGCCGGCGGGATGCAGGTGCGCGAACACCGCGCCGTCGTCACGCGTGATCATGGCGTGTCCGGCCATGCCCATGTACGGCTCGAGCGTCGCAGGCGCGCCATCGGGCGCGGTGACGAGGAACCGGAGCGGCGCCTCGCGGTTCACCAAGATCGGTGCGTCGCCGCGCTCCCAGGTCATCGTGGACCCGTCGGCGAGCGTGACGACGTTTCCCGTTTCCCCCTTTCCCTTCCCCGAGATCCATGCGTCATCCGGATCGGACGGGCGCCATGCGGTCGCCGGCGCGTCGATGTCGGCCATAGCGACCAACGTCTGAGCGAAGCCGCTCTCGTGCACGACGTCGGCGTAAATGCGGTACCGGCCCGGAGGCACGGGCGGGAGCCTGGCTTCGAAGGTGACGGAATCCAACGGGAGAGGGTGGAGGTGCGCGAACGCGTCGAGGCTCGCCTCCGGGATCAGGAACAGATGCATGAGATGCCCGTGGTCCGGTACGAGCGGCGTCCACTGGCGGGTCCGGCTCGTCCACGACGTATCGTCGATCGCGAGCCGGAGCACCCGCTCGGCGCCGGCAGCCCGCAAGGCGGCAGTGGCGTGGACGGGTTGGTCCAACCCGCTCCGGTACGCGGCGTCCACTTGATTCCACCACGCCCGCCCGCCGACCAGAGCGGCACCTAACAGCATGGCGCTCAGCACGGTGGCGATGCGGCCGCGCACGATCCGCCGGCGATCGGGCGCTTCCTCCGGCGGCACGACGCTCTCCTCCACGGCGGCGCGAACGATCGTCAGAGCGCCGGCGAGCAGAACCGCGGCGAGCCCGGCCAGCGCGATGCCGAGCGGCCTTTGCAGCTCGAGCCGCCGGGTCGCGACTGCCTGAACCGGAACGAGCGCCGTCCCCGTCCCCTCGGTCCCTTCCACCGTGACCTGCACTCCATACGAGCCGCTCCGCATCAACCACAGGGCCGCCCCGTAGAGCGTCGAGTCTCCCGGTACGGGGTACGCGATGTCGGGCGGGGGCGGTGCGGCGGTCCGCGGGTCCCAGTACACCGGTAACACCAGCACCCGGCGGGCCCGCCGCGGCACGAGCAGTCGGACGGTGATCTCCGCCAGCCCGGGGACGACGCCCGGGTTCCGCACGATCACGCGGATCGGATACGGCCCCGCGGCGCCCTCGAAGAAGGTGTCCGGGCTGCCCACGTGCGCCGACGCGACCAGGGCGGTCGTTAACAGGAGCGCCGCCGCCGCTGATCGTGCTGGTAACGTGAGTGCGGCGCCGAGGGGCGGTCCCGAAGGCGAAGACGCAAGGGGACGGGTGGGGCGGCTGTCAGGCGTCCCGAGCCGGAGGGACCGCCCCTCGGCGTCGCACGCGTGAAGCGCGGGTGTCGTCACCGGCGCACGCGCGCCATCCAGTTTCCCCACCACAATCCCAGCCGGGCCGAGACGGCTGCGAGGATCGCCGCGATCACGAGCTGCCGCGCGGTCACCGGATCGGTCTGGATCCGCCAGAACTGGTAGCGCCATGGCCCGAGCCGGCTGCTGTAGTCCCACTGATCGGCGCCGGTGATGAAGTTGCGCGCAGCGGGCGCCAGGAGAAACTCCGCGAAGAACCATTGCGTGACGAAAAAGACGGCCAGGAACGCGACGCCGGCGAGGACGGAAAGGACCCAGTCGCGCCGCGCCCGCTCTCCCCCACCGCCGAGCCGCTGGATGAGGAGATCCAACACCAGCGCGGGCACCACGAGGAGCAACGGGAATGGCGGCGGCACCATCCGCGTGACGGGGTTGAATACCGGCGCGAGCTTCGGGGTAGCTGGGAAGAGTTGCAACACCCAGATCATCATCAGCGAGATCGCCATGTAGGCCGCGGCGGCGGTGGTGGCCGCCCACGGGCGCCGGGACGCGCGTGCCACCGCGACCAGGGTAATCGGAAGAGCGGCACCGGCGACCTTGTAGTAAATGCCACTGTGGGCGAGGTTGGCGAAGCCGATCTGCTCGATCCCCATGATCGTGCTGTTCTGCAGCAGGATTGCCGCCACGTAGGCGAGCATCCAGCCGTACACGCGCGGCTGCGTGGCGTCACGGGGAATGCGGTTCTGAACCGACAGCACGAGCAACATGGCGCCGAGCTCGATCCCCGTGAATCCGGCCGCGAGGATCACGTGCGGCGGGGACAGCACCTTCACATCGAGACCGTACGCGTTGTGCCACCAGTTGTCGAACGGAGCCGACGTGATCATCGCGATCGCGCCCCAGATCGCCACCCAGGCGCCGAGCGGCCCGCGGAAACCCCAGAACCCGACAGCGGCGGCACGCTCCTCCGGTGTGCCGGCGAGCGTCGTGCGCAGCACGAGCCAGCCGCACGACACGCCGGCGAGAATGCCTCCCAGGTAGATCGCCAAATGCGCCGGCGTCCAGAAGGTGTCCCGTCCAATCGACCGATGCCAGGAGATATCCCAGATGACGCCCACGATGGCGCTGGTCGCGGCGAGCAAGATGAGCCAAACGTGCGTGGGCACGGGGCCGACAGGCCCGGCGTTCGCGACGGGGACGACCGCGGCAACGCCGCGGGCCCGAAGGCCCACCGCGGGGGTAGTCGCGTTGACGGGAGTGGACATGGAGTCCTCCGACCAGACGGTTGCCGCCAAAAGCTACCGTTGCGCGCGGGCAACAGCAGACCTGTGAGCCATGTTGCTGGACTGCAAAAAGCACGACAGTTTACAGCGAGTGTCCACCTCTGAAACCACGGGCGCACAACTTGCCGCATGGATGTCGAATGAGACGTGCTGATCGGTCCCCGGCACCGATTAGCTCTCAACATGGCTCCTAGGACGACCACCCCCGACCCGAGGGAGTTATGACTGCTCCTGCGCTGTCCCTCAAGG
This sequence comes from Gemmatimonadales bacterium, assembly GCA_036522535.1. GTDB lineage: Bacteria > Gemmatimonadota > Gemmatimonadetes > Gemmatimonadales > GWC2-71-9 > AG12. The sequence goes on along the minus strand of DATDFP010000256.1, from coordinate 190 downwards.
AACTTCGTCGTGTCGTCATCGCCGCAGCAGTCGGGAACGTAATCGAGTGGTACGACTTCTACATTTTCGGTAGCCTGGCCACTATCCTGTCGGTCCAGTTCTTCGAGCCGGGTCGCCCGGGCGCCGCGCTCATCAAAACGCTCGGGACGTTTGTCGCCGGGTTTCTGATCCGACCGCTTGGGGCCTTCGT
>DATDFP010000255.1:0-9309 GCA_036522535.1 Gemmatimonadales bacterium | reverse complement strand
GGAGAGAGGGCCGCGTGTCGCCGGGGCAGCTCGAGCACTCCCGCGAGCGCGGCCAGGGCGACGAGACTCGCGCCTGCGATGGCGAGCCGGCGGCCCCGGCGCCCGCGGCGCCCCGCGAACGGCCCGCGCGAGGGGATGCTCGAACGGTGGCTCGGTCCGCCGAGTGCCGCCGCGAACTCGTCCGCCGTGGCAAACCGCTCCTCGGGAACCAGGGCGAGGGCGGTCGACAACGCGTGCTTCACGGCGCGGGCCCCGCGGACTCCCGTGTCGCGCAGGCTGCCGGTCGATTCGAGCAACCCCCAGTTGCGGACATCGCGATCCAGCAGGCTGCGGACCGGCGGCTCCCCCGCGAGCATCTCGAACAGCAGGCACCCGAGACTGTAGATGTCCGTGCGGGCGTCGAGCTCCCGGCTCCCCAGGGCCTGCTCGGGGCTCATGTACGCGGGCGAGCCGATGGATTGGCCCGTCCGCGTGAGACTCTCGCTGCCGGCCGCGCTGATCGCGCGCGCGATCCCGAAGTCCGCGACGACCGCGTGGCCGCCGGAGAGCAGGACGTTCTCGGGCTTGATGTCGCGGTGGATCACTCCCTGGGCGTGTGCGTAGCCGAGCGCGTCGGCCACGTCCCGGGCGACGTGCAGCGTTTCCTCGAGCCCGGGCCGCGGCGCCCGCTGCAGCCGGGTGCGCAGCGACTCGCCTTCCAGATACGGCATCACGTAGTAGAGCAGCCCGTCCACCTCACCCGCAGCGAAGATCGGGACGATGTTCGGGTGAGTGAGCTTTGACGACAGATCCACTTCGCGCAGGAAGCGCTCGCGCAGGAGCCCCGTTGCGACGAGGGGATCGAGCACTTTGATGGCGACCCGGCGGCTGGGGTGTTCTTCCCGGGCGAGGAAGACCGTGGCCATCCCGCCCGAGCCGAGCTCGCGCTCGACGCTGTAGTGCGGCGCGAGGCGGCGTCGCAACACGTCCAGCAAGTTGTTCACAACCTCCAAGCTAAGGCCGACCGCCGAGGCTCGATAGCTCGGACGGCACTAGCCAACGCGTCGCGCTGCCCTTCTATTTCGTGCAGGACGGCGTTGGACTCGCGCTCGGGCGCGAGCTGCCGGAAAAGGGGTCCGATATGGGTCGGATCTGGAAGTCCCCGTTCGTGCGGCTGGCGGTCTACTATGCCCTCCTGGGCGTCGCCGTCGCGTTGGCCCTCGCTCTCTTCCCGCAGTTGAGGGATCTCTTCGCGCGCGCGCAGGAATTTTCGTCCATCGGCGGCCGGTCGAAGAGCAAGGCGATCGAGGAGGTGGCGGCATCGGCCGGCCTCGGCAGTCTCGGGTCAGGTGCGCTGGGCTTGATCACGGTGTTGTCCATGCTCGGGGCTCTGGTGTTGTCGCTCCCGTCGGCATGGGTCTACATGGTCACGAAGCAGCAGCGCGGGTACGACCAGTCGGTCGTGCAAACCGTCATCGTGCTGCCCATGACCATCGCCGGCACCCTCATTCTGGTGCAGAACAGCCTCGCGCTCGCGTTCGCCCTCGGCGGGATCGTGGCGGCGATCCGCTTCCGTAACACGTTGAAAGACACGAAGGACGTCGTGTACATCTATCTCGCCCTGGGTCTCGGGATGGCGGCCGGCGTTTTCGTACCCGTCGTGTCCGCGGCGACGTCATTCGTGTTCAACTACACCATGCTCGCGCTCTGGAAGCTCAACGTCGGGAACATCTACGCGGACCAGGGATTGACCGGCCGGCTGCGCCCCGGCCAGGCGATCGTCGCGCCGGACTGGAAGACGGGAGAGTACCAGGTAATCGGCGATCCCGAGCTGCTGCGGGCGCTGACGCCGCAAGAGCTCGAGAAGGTCGCGGCGGCATCGGACCGCCTGAGCCGCTACATCGCGGACCGCGCCAGGATGAAGAAAAAGCGGTTCGACACCTTGCTCCTGATCCACACGACCGACCTCGAGCCCGCGCAGCGGGCCGTAGAGTCAGTACTCCTCGAAGCCGGCAAACGCTGGGAGCTCCGGGAGATCCTTCCGGCGGGGGACGGCAAGTCCACCCTCGAGTACCTCCTGCGGCTCGGCAAGGACGCGCTCCCCGGACCGCTGCTCGACAAGGTGAAGGCCCGCGGCGCGCCCCACGTCGTCGCTGCCGAATACCGATCACTGCGCGGCATAGGAGGGTAGCGGCGCGCCATGACGCCGCGTTGGAACGCCTGGTTGGAAGGCAGCCGGCGTGGCCTGCTGCTCGTGGCGATGCAGGCTTCCCCCGCGCCCCGAGCGGCCACACCGGACTCCGTGACCGTGACCGCCGGCCCGCAGTACCGCGCCGGCTGGTTGCACCGCGTCATGCTCGGCCGGCACTACCGGGATCTCTGGACGACGCCGGTGCGGGTCGCGGTGCTCGATCTGGCGCGCGTCGGGGGCGGGCTCACACCCGCCAAGCGCGGCGGTGGGCGGCAGACGAAGTCGCTCCGCTTCCAGGGCGTGGACGGCAGAGTGTACGTGTTCCGGTCGGTTGACAAGGACCCGGCGGGAGCGATGCCGCCCGAGCTGCGCCGCACGTTCGTGCAGGACATCCTCCAGGATCAGATCAGCTCGAGCCATCCCGCCGGCGCCCTGGTGGTCGCGCCCCTGCTGGATGCCGCGGGTGTGCTCCACGTGGAGCCGCGCCTCTATGTCCTGGCCGATGACGCGCGACTGGGGGAGTTCCGGCGCGGCTTCGCCGGCATGCTGGGCCAGCTCGAGGAACGTCCGCCGAAAGTGCCCGACGAGGAGGACACGGTGTTCACCGGCGTGACCAAGATCGTGAGCACGACGAAGCTGTGGGAGGAGCTCGACCGGGATCCGGCGAACCGGGTGGACTCGCGGGCCTATCTCACGGCGCGGCTGCTCGACGTCTATGTCGGTGATTGGGACCGCCACGCCGACCAGTGGCGCTGGGCCCGGTTCGATGAGGGCGACGCGCGCGTGTGGCGCCCGATCCCCCGCGATCGCGATCAGGCGTTCTCGCGGCTCGACGGATTCCTGCCGTGGCTCGCCCGCTATTACCACCCCGACGTCGTGGGCTTCGGGCGTAGCTATCCCGACATGGTCGGCCTCAACTGGGACGCGCGGGCGCTCGATCGGCGGCTGCTGACGGACCTCGAGAGGCAGGTCTGGGATTCGACCGCCGCGGCGCTCCAGGTACGGCTGAGCGATTCGGTGATCGACGCCGCGGTGCGCCGCCTGCCGGCCGAGTACTACAGGCTGGACGGCGCCGTCCTGGCCCGGTCGCTGAAGCAGCGGCGCGACGGGTTGGGACAGGCCGCGGGCCGCTTCTACGCCTTGCTGGCCCGAGACGTGGACGTGCATGCGACGGACCAGGCGGAGCTCGCGGAAGTGGACCGGCACGCCGACGGAACGGTGACCCTGCGGCTGTCACGGCGCGATCCCCGATCGGGAGCGGCGCGCGGCACGCCCTTTTACCGGCGCACGTTCCGGCCGGGTGAGACCGGAGAAGTCCGCGTCTACCTCCAGGGCGGCGACGATCGGACCGTCGTTCGTGGCTCGGGTCGCCGTATCGCCGTTCGCGTGATCGGCGGCGGGCAGCGTGACGAGCTCGTGGATTCGTCGCGGGCGGGAGTGCGGTTCTACCGCGACAGCGCCGGCAGCCGGCTCGCCCCGCTGCAGGCACCGCCGCGCGATTGGGGCGCCCGCTGGAACCCGCTGGTGCGGGTGCTGTTCGCGCGCGATCTGGGGTTGATTCTTGGCGTGGGGGAGACGGTGACGGGCTACAGATTCCGGCGCGCGCCGTACGCGTCGCGGCAGACGCTGTGGGTCAACTTTGCCACCGGCCCCCAGCGCTTCCGTGTCGACTACGCCGGCGATTTTCGCGGAATCGCCTGGGGTCTCGGGGCGACGCTGACGGCGTGGGCTTCGGGGATCGAGGTGCTGCGGTTCCACGGTTTCGGGAACGAGACGGCCGCGCCGCGGCCGGACGACTACTACAAGGTCAAGCAGCAAGCGTATTCCGTCGCACCCGCGCTCGTGGTCCCGTTCTCCGAGCGAGTCCGCTTCTCGGTCGGCCCCCTGGTCAAACTCGCCGAGACGACGCTCGAGCCCGGCACGTTCATCGACTCGCTCAAGCCCTATGGCGTCGGTCGGTTGCGCCGGATCGCGGCGCGCGCAGACTTCCGCGTGGACGCGCGAAATCGGCCGCGCGCCGCGAGCGCGGGCGCGTTTCTCGACGTCGGGGCCAGCGCGTACCCCGCGGCGTGGGACGTGACCGCGCCGTTCCAGGAAGCGCATGCGGACGCGGCCCTGTACCTGACGGCTCCGGTACCGACGCGGCCGACCCTCGCCGTGCGGGCCCAGGGGAAGAAAGTGTGGGGGCGATACCCGTTCGACGAAGCCGCGTACCTCGGCGGCGCCACGACGGTGCGGGGCTTTGCGGAGCACCGCTTTGCAGGCGACGCCGCGCTCGCGGGGAGCGCCGAGCTGCGGCTGTCCCTGTTTCGGTTCTTCCTGCTCGTGCCGGAGCAATTCGGTCTGTTCGGACTCGGGGACGTGGGACGAGTCTATCTGGCCGGCGAGTCGTCCGACCGCTGGCACACGGGGGTGGGCGGCGGCGCCTGGGTCGCGTTCCTCAGTCCGGGCAACACGCTCAGCGCTGCTTACGCGCGGAGCAGCGAGGGGAGCGGCGTTTACGTGCGCGCGGGGTTTGGCTTCTAGCCGTGGCTCGGAATGGGGAGCTGGGTGCGGTTAGGATTCATGGGATGTGAGAGCCGTTCGCATTTTTATCAGGGACTGAAGTCCCTGCTCGGCGGCCGTACGTCCTGAAGGACGTTTCGACCCGAAGGACCACGGTGCACAGTGTCCTTCAGGACGCCCCATGGCCGAGCTGGGACTTCAGTCCCTGATGACCAACCCAACCGCCGGGCGTGTCAGGTATGGAATCGTCAACGGCATCGATGCTCGGTAGGGAGTTCGAACGAAACCAACGATGACGCTCGTCGCGGAGTGGAGAGCCGAAGTCCCGACCCTGGACGTCCTCAACCGGTTGGTGCGGGATCGCCCGCCGCTGGGGCTGCGGGTTGACGGCCCCGTGGAGCAATCTTTCCATCGCGACACCTACTTCGACGCGCCCGATTGGAGTCTGCGCCGTCGCGGGGTGATGTGCCGCTTCCGGGTCCGTATTGACGATCGCCGCTTCCTGCGCGTCGAGACCCTGGGGCGGTCGGAGGGCACGGTGACCCTGGTGATCCCGCAGAAGTTCGAGGCGGAAGTACCTGAGCTCGAAGGCTCGGAAGCGCTCTCCGGCCATTCGGACCCGGCGCGGCGCCTTCGGGCGCTGATCGAGCCGGCCCGGCTCGTCCCCCGCATCGAGCTCGAGATCGAGCGGCGCATCCGGCGCGCTCGGGGCCGATGGTTCTCACGCGCCCAATTCGAGCTGGTGTACGACGTCGTGACGGTGCGCAGCCAGCAGCTGTCCGGCAGCTTCCAGGAGCTCAAAGTCCGCTGCCTCCGGCCCGGTCGGCCCAGTCTGGACGCCCTGGCGGAGGCGTTCCAGCGGAGCTTTGGCCTCCGCCCGCTGCTCGTCGGGAAGCTGGACCGGGCCGAGCGGTTGCTCGGCGATCTCGAGAGCGCGGAGCTGGCGAGGGCGGTGCAGGGCGACCGCGAGGTCGCCGTGGTCGCCTTGCATCACGGGTCGCTCGCATTCCACCTCCATGACGGGTCTCTGCTCATTCCCGTGCGGCGGGGGAGCGGACAGGAGGGATGCCGCCACGTCCTGCGGGAGTATTTCGGGAGCGGCGACGGCCAGGTGCGCCTGCTCGGCACCGCGCCGCCGGTACCTACCCGGCCTCTTCTCGAGGTTTGGCTGGCGCGCCGTGTGGGGAATCCTGCTGCTGCGGCAAATGTACAATGGGTGCCGCTGGACGAGGTCGTGGCCCACGTCGGCTCGCCCGCGCTGCATGATCCGCGCACTCTGGCCGCGCTCGCGGTCGCGGCGCGGTCGGACTTGATCTCCGAGTGGCCGGTTGCCAGCTCTGGAGGCGCCTCTCCCGCGGCGCCCGAGGATGGCGACTCGACCCCGCGCGACGGGTCGGGAGCGCTCACCCGGGAGTGGGAGATCGCGGTGCGCCGCGAGTCGCGGCGGGTGTCGGGCATCGTGGAGCGCCCGCGCAGGCCGCCCGAGGAGTTCCTCAACCCCGAGCTCAGCTGGCTCCATTTCAACACCCGGGTGCTGGCCCTCGCGGAGGACGCGGAGGTCCCGCTCCTGGCCCGCGTACGGTTTCTCTCCATCGTCGGCTCCAACCTCGACGAGTTCGTCATGGTGCGCGTCGGGGGGCTCAAGAATGCCGTGGCCGCCGGCAGCATACAGGTGAGCGACGACGGTCTCACGCCCGAGGAGCAGCTCGACGCGATCTCCATCCGGATACGGCCCCTGCTCGAGCGCCAGGCGCGCTGCCTTGCCGACGCCCTCCTTCCCGAGCTGGCGGCGCACGGCGTCCGGATCCGGCGCTGGCCGGAGCTGGACGAAGCGCAGCGGCGGTCGCTGCGGCGCCATTTCATGGAACAGATCTTCCCCCTGCTGACGCCGCAGGCCATCACCCGCGCGCCGGGGCATCCGTTCCCGCTGGTCGCCAACCTGCGCCTGTCGCTCGCCGTGCTGGTGCGGGACCCGCGCTCGGGCCCCGACCACTTCGCGTACTTCAGGCTCCCCGAGAACCTGCCGCGCTTCGTCCCTCTCCCGGAAAGCCGGGAGTTCGTCCCCCTGGAAGACGTGGTGCGCGCCAACCTGGACGTGCTCTATTCCGGCCGGGAGGTGCGCGCCGCCCACTGCTTCCGCGTCACCCGCAGCGGCGATCTCGCGCTCGAAGAGGAGAGCGCCGCCAGCCTGCTGCTCGCGATCGAAGAGCAGGCGAAGCGACGGCCGTTTGGCGCGGCCGTCCGCCTCGAAGTCGAGCGCGCCATGCCCCAGGCGATGCGCGACCTGCTGCTGCGCGAGCTGCAGTTCGAGGAGGCCGGCGGTCGCACCACGCTCGGTCCGGGGGACGTGTACGAAGTGGAAGGCCTGCTGGACCCGGCGGCGCTGCGCGAGATCGCGGACCTCCCTAGCCCCGAGCTCCAGTACCCGCCGTTCCGCGGTCGTGCGCCCCTTCCGAGCGGCGACTCGATCTTCAGCGTCATCGCGCAAGGCGACGTGCTGGTCCATCACCCCTACGACGCGTTCGACGCCACGGTGGAGCGCTTCATCAGCGAGGCCGCCGACGACCCCGACACGCTGGCGATCAAGCTCACGCTGTACCGCGCGGGCGGCCGGTCCGTGATCGTGGATGCCCTGATGCGCGCGGCGGAGGCCGGCAAGGAAGTCTTTGTGTTCGTCGAGGTCAAGGCGCGGTTCGACGAGGAGCGGAACATTGACTGGGCGAAGAAGCTCGAGGACGCGCGCATCCGCGTGGTGTACGGCCTCGTCCGGCTGAAGATGCACGCCAAGGCGGCGCTGGTCGTGCGCCGGGAGGGCGACGTCGTCCGGCGCTACGTGCACGTCGGCACCGGCAACTACAACGCCGCCACAGCGGCGCTCTACACGGATCTCGGCTTGTTCACCGCCGACGAGGCGCTCGGCGCCGACGTGCACGACCTCTTCAACGAGCTGTCCGGCTCTTCGCGGCCGCCGGGCTCATCCTACAGGCGGTTGCTCGTCGCCCCGACGCAGCTGCTGCCTCGATTCCTCGCGCTCATCGATCGGGAGGCGCAGCACGCCCGCGCGGGCCGGGGCGGGCGGATCCGCGCCAAGCTCAACGGGCTCGCGGAAGCCGAGATCGTATCGGCCCTGTACCGCGCATCCCAGGCCGGCGTCGATGTCGATCTCATCGTGCGCGGGATCTGCACGCTGCGTCCCGGCGTCGTCGGCCTCTCCGAGCGGATCCGGGTCACGAGCGCCGTGGGACGTTTTCTCGAGCACGCACGGATCTACCACTTTGCGAACGCCGGCGAGGACGAGTACTACATCGGCTCGGCCGACTGGCGCCCGCGCAACCTGCGCCGCCGGGTCGAGGTGGTGGCCCCGGTGCGCGACCCCCGGTGCCGGGCCCGGCTGGACGAGATCCTCACGACCGAGCTCGACGACCCCGCGGCCTGGGAGCTGGACGCGGACGGGTCGTACCGCCACCGCGATCCGGGCAGTGCCGCGCCGGAGGGTCGCGCGAGCGCGCAGCAGCGATTCATGGAGCGTGCTTGCGCGCCCTGAGGCTCGGCCTCGGGGGCGTGCTGTCCGTGCTCGCGGCGCCCGCGCCGGCTCAGCGCTGCGCCGAGCCGCACTACCGCTGGAGTGAGAAGGTCGATACCCTGCTCGCCCGACAGGCGCCGGTTCCGACCACCATCACGGCCATCCTGACGGATTGGGCGCCGCCCGATCTCACGGCGCGGGACCGCTGCGCGGACCGCAGCGGCCGCGAACGCACCGTTTATGCCGTCGCTGGCTGGGTGCGGCGCGTCGACAAGCACAAGGACGACGGCGACTGGCACATCGAGCTGACGGAGCAGCCGGACAGTCCTCCCGGCTCGTGCATCATCGTCGAGGTCCCGTCGCCCCGCTATGGAGCGGTGTACGCGGAAGCGCGCGCGTCGCTGGACTCGCTCGTCGGCAAGCGCGCGATCGGCAAGAACACCCTCGTCGCCCGGCCGCGCCGTGTCCAGGTCTTCGGGCCGGCGTTCTTCGACGGCGAGCACCGGCGTGGCGCGAAGCCGCGGATCGGCGAGCCGCACGGCCGCTGCAATTCCTCGATCCGCGCCCTGTGGGAGATTCATCCCGTCTATCGCGTCACCGGGTCTGAGCCGTGACTGCTCCGGCGCGAGTCTACTGTCGCGCCATGGGACCGGCCCGCGTGTTGGTGAACGGGGCGGACGCCCCGCCCGAGCTCTTGTGGCGCAAGCACCTCGCCCTCCTGGTCTATCTCGCGCGGAGCCCGCGGCGGAGCCGCACGCGCGAACATCTCGTGGGCCTGTTGTGGAGCGATCGGGATGAGCAGCAGGCCCGCCACTCGCTCAGCGAGGCTCTGCGGGTTCTCCGGCGCGTCCTGGGGGAGGACGCGGTGCGGGCGGACGTGGATCAGATTCGGCTGGGGGCGGACGCCGTCGCGCTGGACTGCGACCGGTTCGCCGAGCTGTACGCGAGCGGCGACTGGGCCGGTGCAGCCGGGCTCGTCGAGGGGGAGTTTCTCGAAGGACTCTCGATCTCCGAGGCGAACGAGTTCGAGAGCTGGCTCGGCGCCGAGCGGGCGGTCTGGCGCGCGCAGGGGCTGGGGGCCCTGGTGGGCGCGGCGGAAGCCGAGCTCGCC
>DATDFP010000254.1:0-3784 GCA_036522535.1 Gemmatimonadales bacterium | reverse complement strand
CGTGGCAGCGGGGACGTCGCCCCCGATCAGCGCGGCCTCGATGCGCACGTGGGGCGCGCCCTCGGTGACGGGGAGCGGGGCCTGGCCACCTTTGCCGCAGCCGCCGCCCATCTGGTTCCACTGGAAATCGCCGGCGATGTGGTCGATCCGGTCGAGCGTCTGGAACAGGTTGCCGGCGAGCACCACGTCCTTCACCATCTCGGCGACGTGCCCGTCGCGGATCATGTGTCCGTACGCCGCGGTGAACGAGAAGTTCTCGAGCAGCGTCTGGCCGCCGAACGCTCCGCACGCGTATACGCCGAGCTTCAGGTCCTTGATCAGATCCTCGAACGTGCCCCGCCCATTCGCGATGTAGGTGTTGGTCATGCGGACGATGGGAGCGTGGCGGAACGAGATGGCCCGGGCGTTCCCCGTGGGAACCTCGCCCATCGCGGCGGCGGTCTCGCGCGAATGCAGCCGCCCGACCAGGACGCCTTCCTTTATGAGCACGGTGTTCCGGGTCGGCGTCCCCTCGTCGTCGAACGGAAGCGTGCCGCGCAGCCCGGGCGCCGCGCCGTCGTCGCCGACCGTGAGCACCGGCTTGCCGAACCGCCGGCCGAGCACCATCATCTCGCGCATCTGGGGATTCGCGTACACGAAGTCCGCCTCCGACAGATGGCCGATGGCCTCGTGCGCAAACACGCCCGCCAGCTCGGAGTCGAGGATCACGGGATAGGTGCCGCCCTTCACCCTGGGGGCGTCGAGCAGCTGCACCGCCCGCTCCGCGACCCGGCGGAAGTCGGCCGTCCGGTCTTGCACGGCGTTCCAGCCGCGCCGCAGGCCGATCGATTCGAGCCCCTTCTCGATCGTGCCGTCGCGGCGGGCGGTCGCCGTCCCCGACAGCACCACCTCGGGCCGCAGCTCGTGCAGCGCCGCGCCCTCGGAGTTCACGTACCAGTACTCGTTCACCTCGTCGCGGTAGGCCGCCAGGGTGTCCACGATCGAGTCGCTCACCCCGAGCATCGCGCCGTTATAGGACTCGACGAGCCGCTTCTTCTCGGCGAGGGGCACGCCCCGCACGTCGCCGTCCAGGTCGATTAGCGCCTCCGCCCGCTGGGGCACGACGGGGGCCAGCTCGACCGCCTGCTCGAGCCGCACGGCGCGGGACAGCTCGTTCGCCCGGGCGACCATCCTCTCGAGCTGGTCGAGCGACGTGAACGACGCCATGCCCCAGCCGTGCGCCCGGTTGAGCACGCGCACGAAGCCGCCCTGGTCCTCCGACACCGTGGCGGACTCGAGCCGCCGCCCGCGGAAGGTGACCGACGAGCTCCAAAGACGTTCGACGCGGATTTCGGTGTAGTCGGCGCGCGCGCGGGTGAGCGCGGCCGTGAGTCGGTCGATCAACCCCCGAGTTCCTTCAGCTTCTCGGCGTAGTCCGGCCGCATCACGATCTCCCCGTCGATGATCACCTCGCGGTCCCAGGGGAGGATGATGAAGTTGTCGGTCTCGAGCGCGGAGAAGTCGGGCGCGTAGGATCCGGTGCGGAACGAGACGGCGGTCTTGACGGCGGCGGGCTTGAGCTCGCGCACCGCGTTCAGCGCGATTTTCATCGTGTCGCCGGTGTCGCACGTCTCGTCCACGATCAGCACGCGCTTTCCGGTGACGAGGCGAGGCGGCCCCGCCAATACCACGGGCCGCTCCCCGCTCGCCGTCCGCGTGATGGCCACGGAGGCGAAGTCCCGCTGTAGGATGCTCGCCACGACGGCTCCGGGGATGACGCCGGCCCGGGCGATCCCGATCACCACGTCCGGGTCGTATCCGCGGAAGACCTTCAGCGCCAGCGCCCGGCACAGCTCGCCGAAAAACGGCCAGTCGACCTCGAGCACGCCGTGCGGGGCCTGGCGGCCGGTGCGAGTGCTCCTGGGAGGCGGGGTTCTGGGCGAGGCGGGCATGACGTGGGAAGCTACATTGCAAAGTCACGAGGCCGCAAGCTATTTTCGGCGCATGGGTTTCTGGCGCCGCCTCTTCGGCGGCTCGGGCGCCGACGACCTCGCACCCCAGCGCCTCGACTATCTCAACGAGGCGCTCGCCCTCGAGCGCCAGGGGGATTACGAGGCGGCGCTCACATCGTACCGCCTGGCGCTGCGCGATCATCCCAACGACGCCCGCATTCTGCAGAACATGGCGATCGCGCTCACCAAGACGCACCGTCACGACGAAGCGATCCGCCACTACCGGCGGGCGCTCGAGCTGGACAACCGCCTTGCCGGCGCCCACTACGGCCTCGCGTTCCTGCTCCTCAAACGCGGCGACCCCGACGGCGCGGCGCAGCACCTGCGCGCCTTCCTCGCACAACCTCCGAGAGGGCCGGACGCCCAGAAGTGGATCGAGCACGCGAGCGAGGCGTTGCGCGATCTCGGCGCCTCCGGACCCACCCAGCCCGCCGCGGCGGAGGCGCCCTGAGCGTCCGGCCGCGCGGCCGGGCCGGCGTCGTCCTCTTGGTGCTCTCGGCGGCTGGGGCCTGCGGCACGCTTGGCCCGGATCTCGACCAGGTGGTCGCGATCGAGGTCTCGGTGGACTCGGTGGTGGAGGAGCTGGACACGCTGCGACCGCATGCCCGCGCACTGGACGGCCGCGGCGACTCCGTCGCGACGCCGATCTACTGGGCCGCGCTCGACACGAACCTCATGGTGCTGGACTCGGCCACGGGCCTGACCCTCGGGAGGCGACCCGGCACCGGCCGGCTCCAAGCCCGCGCCGGCCCGCTGCCCAGCAATCCCATCGCGATCCGGGTGCTCGCCGCGGCGGACACCCTGGTCGCCCCCGTTCCCACGCACACCGTCGATACCGTCACGATCTCGGCGACCACCCCTCCCGATTCACTGTCCGACTCGCTGAAGGTCGAGTTGGCCGACACGGTGAGCACCCCCCCGAGCACGGTCCCACTCGCCGGCCGCCCGATCACGTACGCGATCATCTATCCCGCGACCCCGGGCCCGGTCACTCTGGTGACGAGCGACACGGCCCATGCGCTCGTCACGGTGGACACGGTGATCACGAGCAGCGCGGGAACGGCCGCGGTGAGAGCGCGGCTGCTCGCGCCTCTGCCGTCGGACAGCGTGGTGATCACGGCGAGCGCGCGGCGCGCCGTCGGCACCACGGTGCCCGGCTCTCCCGTCACCTTCGTCGTGAGGTTCCTGCCGTGAGCGCGGGGACCCTGACGCGTCTCTTCTTCGATGCCGTCGCGCGCGAGGGTGGCCAACCGGCCTTCCGCTACAAGGCGGGCGGCGCCTGGCAGTCGGTCACGCACCGCGAGGTCCTGGACCGGGTGCGGGCGATCTCGGTCGGCCTGCGGGAGCTCGGGATCCAGCCGGGTGACCGCGTGGCGATCCTGTCGGAGACGCGGCTCGACTGGATGCTCGCCGACTGCGCCTGCCTGTGCGCCCGCGTCGCGGACGTTCCGATCTACCCCAGCCTCCCCGCGAACCAGATCGAGTACATCCTGCGCGACTCGGGCGTGTCAGCCGTCCTCTGCTCCTCCGCGCTACAGCTCGCCAAGCTCTTCGAAGTGCGTGAAAGCCTCCCGGCGCTCCGGCACCTCGTCGTCTTCGACCCGCCGGCGAAGCGGGACGGCGCGATCACGCTGGCGGAGCTCGAGGCAAAGGGGCGCGTGGCGGCCGCCCGCTACCCCCGCTTCAAGGAGGAGGCCCTGGCCGTCGGACCCGACGACCTGGCGACGCTGATCTACACCTCGGGCACGACCGGGCAGCCGAAGGGAGTGATGCTGACCCACAACAATATCTGG
>DATDFP010000253.1:0-18588 GCA_036522535.1 Gemmatimonadales bacterium | reverse complement strand
CCCACCCCGCACCCGCCGCCACTAGACGAGTCAGCCGACCGCCGTCTTTCAGCGCCTGGAGGTGAAACGCCGCGCTTCCCAGCATGCGGTCGGGTTCGGGCCGCAGCACGGCGCGCACATCCGGACCGCGAACCCGCAGGTCGCCATGCTCGAACACGATGCGCAATTCCGCGACACGGCCGGAGGCGCTCGTCCGGCTGACCTGCACGTCCGTGATCCGCTGCAGGCCTCCCCCCTCTCCCACCCCACCCGCGCTCGTCACCGCCGGGAGCGTGCGCGACAATATACCGCGCAGCTTTGCACCGTCCCACTCCTCGCGCCAGCGGAAGCGCGGCGAGATATCGCAGAAGTAGCGCCCGCCGCCGGTCGCATCCGAGACTGGACGCAGATAAGGCCGGGCCTTCGCCGTCTCGAACACCTCCTCCACCCCCGCGGTGCTGGACCCGCAGGTGGAGTGGAAGTAGGCGTCGATGACCTCCCCGTCGTAGGTGAGCGCTTGCCCCGTCGTCCCGCGCACCGCCTCCCATACTTCGGGCGTCTCGCCCGCCACGCCGTTGTACACCTGGTCGCGGATGTCCGACCAGGCATCGAACCCCTGCGACTCCCACCGCCCGCGGTTCTTGAGGGCGAAGCTGCGCGACACGACCGCCTGGGCCAACATTGCGGCCCGCTCGTCCGCCCGGCGAACACCCATCTCACCACCGAGCACACCGGCGAGGTAGCTCTCCAGCGGGACACGATTCAACACCGTGAGGCCCGAGGGATCGCGCACCACGTCCAGCCGGCCCCGATACCGGCGGCCGTTGGCCATGACGAAGTGGTTCTCCGTCACGTTCACGGCCGAGATCCCCACGTGCCGCTCGGCCGGAGTCCCGTCCGGCTTCACGACATGCAGCCCCGGCGTGTCGGGCACGACGACCCACTTCACGCCGGCCGGCATCGAGCCTACCGGCTGACCGTTGGCGTCGTCGGTGACGAACAGCTCGCCGTCGCCGCCCAGTGTGACGCTCGACGCGCCCGTCGCGAGTCCGATCCTGAGCTCGGGCTCTGCGCCCGGAACCGCGGGCGCGACCCGCGGCCCCGGGCAGGCGAGCGCGGCGGGCAAGAGCAGGCCGGCGCCGATCCAACTACGGCGATCAGCGATCCCCAGTCTCGCCCAGCGCGGCGTCGAGCTGCGCGATGGTGTGGTCGATGTCCGCATCCGTGTGCGCGCTGGAGACGAACCCCGCCTCGAAGGCCGAGGGCGCGAGGAAGACGCCGCGGGCGAGGGCTGCTCGGTGCCACCTGGCGAAACGCGCCGCATCCGAGTTCCTTGCCTGAGAGAAGTTCCGCACCGGGCCGGCCGTGAAGTACGCGCCCCACATCGAGCCGGCGTGGCCCGCGGTCACGGGCACGCCGTGTCGCGAAGCGGCGTCCCCTATACCCGCGACGAGCCGCGCGGTTCGCCGCTCCAGCGTCTCGTAGAACCCCGGGCGCTCCGTCTCGCGCAGCGTCGCGAGGCCCGCCGCCATCGCGACCGGGTTTCCCGAGAGCGTGCCAGCCTGGTAGACCGGGCCCGCGGGCGCGATCAGGCCCATCAGGTCGACGCGTCCGCCGTAGGCGCCCACCGGCATGCCGCCGCCGACGATCTTGCCCAGGGTCGTCAAGTCCGGCCGGATACCGAGGCGCTGCTGCGCCCCCCCCGGCGCCACACGGAACCCCGTCATCACCTCGTCGAAGATCAAGAGGGCCCCGTGCCGGTCGCACAGCGCGCGCAGCGCCGGATGGAAATCCGGCTCGGGCGCGATGAACCCGGCGTTCCCCACGAACGGCTCCACGATCACGGCCGCGAGCTCGTCGCCGTGGCGCTGGAACACCCCCTCCGCGGCGGCGACGTCGTTGAACGGGGCCGTGAGCGTCAACGAAACGAAGGCCGCGGGGACGCCGGGGCTATCGGGAAGCCCGAGCGTCGCGACCCCGCTCCCCGCCTTCACCAGGAAGCTGTCCGCATGGCCGTGGTAGCAGCCGTCGAACTTGAGGATGGCGCTGCGTCCGGTCGCGGCCCGCGCCAGCCGGATCGCCGCCATCGTGGCCTCGGTCCCCGAGTTCACGAAGCGCACCATCTCGACCGACGGCATCCGGCGGCGCACCAGCTCCGCGAGCTCGAGCTCCGCCTCGCACGGCGCGCCGTAGCTCCATCCCTTCTCCGCCGCCGCCCGGATCGCATCGAGGACCGCGGGATGGGCGTGCCCCAGGATCAGCGGGCCCCACGAGCAGACATAGTCGATGTAGGTCTTGCCGTCGACGTCGGTGAGCCGGGCGCCCGCGGCCCGGGCCACGAAAAAGGGCGTTCCGCCCACGGCGCGGAACGCCCGCACCGGCGAATTGACCCCGCCGGGGAGGATGGCCCTCGCTCGGTCGAACAGGTCGGCCGAGCGACTCACGTCAGCGCGACCGCTCGATAGTCGTAGTCCTCGTTCGCCGTGACGCGTGCCCGCACGAAGGTCCCCGCCGCTGCCCACCCGCCGCGCTCGACCAGGGTGACCCCGTCCACGTCGTCCGCCTGCCATTGCACCCGCCCCACGTGCGTGGCGCCGGCGTCGTCGGGGTCGGCCACGCGGTCCACCAGCACGTCGAGCTCGCGCCCCACGAAGCGGGCGAGCCGTTCCGCCGAGATGGCGCGCTGCACCTCGAGCAGTTCCTCCAGGCGCTCCCGCTTCACTGCGTCCGGGACATCGTCCGCATACTGCGCACCCCTCGTCCCCTCCTGCGGGGAATAGGCAAACGCCCCCAGCCGGTCGAACTGCGCCTCCTCGAGGAACTCGACGAGCTCGCGGAAGTCCTGCTCCGTCTCGCCCGGGAAGCCCAGCACGCAGGTGGTCCGGATAGCGAGGTCCGGGATCGCGGCGCGGAGCCAGCGGAGCTTCGCCCGCAGCGTGCTCCGGCGCTCCGGGCGGCGCATCCGCTCGAGCATCCGGTCGGAGGCGTGCTGGATCGGCATGTCGATGTAGGGAACGACGCGCGGCTCGCCGGCGATGAGATCGACGAGCCGCTCGTTCAGGCCCGCCGAGTACACATACAGCAGCCGGTACCACGGCACGGAGGTGTCGCGCAGCAGCGCCCGGACCAGGTCGGGGAGCTTCGGACCCTCGAGCCCGAGGTCCCGCCCGTAGTGGCCGAGGTCCTGCGCGACGAGGTTGATCTCCCTGGCGCCCTCGGCCTCGAGCTGCTGGGCCTCGCGCACCAGGCGCTCGAGCGGCTCAGAGCGGTGCTTCCCACGCATCAGCGGGATGGCGCAGAAGGCGCAGGTGTGGTCGCACCCTTCCGAGATCTTGAGATAGCGCACGTGCGGCGAGGGCCCGAGGAAGCGGCGGACGCCCGGGTGCCCGGCAACCGGATCCGCGACGAGACCCCGTGATGCGAGCTCGGGCACGAGATGGTGGAGGTCGGAGAATCCGAGGAACAGATCGACTTCGGGGATCTCTTCCTCGAGCTCCTGCTTGTAGCGCTGGACCAGGCAGCCGACCGCAACGACGGCCTTCACGCAGCCGTCCCGCTTGAGCTTCGCCGCTTCCAGGATGGCGTCGATCGATTCCCGCTTCGCCGCGTCGATGAACCCGCACGTGTTGACGAGGATCACGTCGGCGTGGGCGAGGTCGGGCGTCACGACCGCCCCGTGCCCGACGAGCTCGCCCACGAGCCGCTCGGAGTCGACGGTCGCCTTATCGCAGCCGAGCGAGACGACGCCCAGCTTCATCCCCGGTAATTCCCGAACTTGAGCTCGACGCCCCAATCCTGGGCGCGCAGGAACGCGATCACCTGCTGCAGCTCGTCCTTGGAGGGCGACTGCACCCGGATCTCCTCGCCCTGGATCGAGGCCTGCGCCTTCTTGAACGTGCCGCCCTTGATCGCTTTGACGATCGCCTTCGCCTTCTCGGTTGGGATTCCCTGGGTGAGCTTGATCTCCCGGCGTACCGTGTCACCCGCCGCCGGTGTGACGGGCCCGAGCTCGAGGTTCTTCACCGGCACGCCGCGCTTGACGAACTTCGCCTGCAGCACGTCGAGCAGCGCTTTCATCTTGAAATCGTCGTCGGCGACGAGCGTGAGCGTGGCTTTGGGGCGGTCGAACGCGATCGAGCACTTCGAGCCCTTGAAGTCGTAGCGCTGGGCGATCTCCTTCAGCGCCTGGTGGACGCCGTTGTCGACTTCCTGGAGATCGGCGCCCGTCGAGATGTCGAACGAGGCAAGCGAAGTCATGGAACTAAAAGAAACCGGGAAACGGGAATCGGGAAAGGGGAAAGGTGAAAGGGGAAGCGGTGAGCGGTAAGCGGTAAGCGGTCCCGCTCACCGCTCACCGCTTACCCTCGTTTCCCAGTCTTTAAAAGAGGAAGCTCTCCAGCGCGCGCGCCCGGCTGACGTGCCGCAATCTCGCCAGGGCCTTCTCTTTGATCTGGCGCACCCGCTCCCGGGTGATGCCGAGCAATGAGCCGATCTCCTCGAGCGTCATCGGCTCCTGGCCCTCGAGCCCGAAGTAGAGCCGCAGGATCTTGGCCTCGCGCTCCTTGAGGGTGGCGAGCACTTCCTCGATCGACTCGGTGAGCGCGTGCTCGAAGATCTCGTCGTCGGGGCCGGGGTTCTGGGTGTCGGGGAGGTAGTCGAGGAGCTTGTTGTCCTCGCCGGGCGTGAGCGGGGCGTCGAGCGAGAGATGGGCCTGGGAGATCGACAGGGTCTTGGCGACCTCCTCCTCCGAGATATCCATTCCCTCGGCGATCTCTTCCACGGTCGGCTCGCGGCCGAGCTCCTGGAGCAGGGCCGAGGACCGCTTGCCGATGCGGTGGAGCGTGCCCGCCCGGTTCAGCGGCACGCGCACGATGCGCGACTGCTCGGCGAGCGCCTGCAGAATCGCCTGGCGGATCCACCACACCGCGTACGAGATGAACTTGATCCCCTTCGTCTCGTCGAACTTGTGGGCGGCGCGGATCAGCCCGAGGTTGCCTTCGTTGATGAGGTCGGACAGCGACACCCCCTGGTTCTGGTACTTCTTCGCGACCGATACCACGAAGCGGAGATTCGAGCGCACCAGCTTGTCCAGCGCCTCCTCCTCGCCCCGCCTGATGCGCTGCGCGAGTGTGACCTCCTCCTCCCTGCTGATGAGGGGGTACTGGCTGATCTCCCGGAGGTACTGATCGAGCGATCCTTCGTCGAACGAGGCCCGTTTCGCCGTGTTCAATTGCATGGCGCAGTCTCCTCCCACCAGGGCGCGGCTGCAGACGGTATCGAAGGGCTCGCCCCGCTGACGCCGCGGACGCGAACCCGACTGCTCCGGCGGCTCAGTGTACCAGCGAGCCGAGCCGGCGCCACCGAATATCGGTCAACCAGGGAAGCGCATCGTGCGCTTCCCGGTCGTAGCTGAAGTAGACCACGAGGGGCCGTCCCTTGATCGCGCTCTCATCCACGAAGCCCCAGTAGCGCGAGTCGGACGAATTGTCCCGGTTGTCGCCCAACACGAAGTACTTCCCGGGCGGCACCACGAGCGGCCCCCAGGTGTCCCGCGTCGGATGATACTCCCGGGCGCCACGCGGGCCGCCGACCAGATAGTCGCGCTGCCAGCCGAAATCCGGGTCGAAGACGTCGTGCCCGGGGTCCACGCGCTGCACGTACGGCTCCGCGAGCGGCTTGCGGTTCACGCGCACCTCGCCGCCGCGCATCTCCACCGTGTCGCCCGCGACGCCGACCACCCGCTTCACGTAGTTCAGCTCGGGGTTCTTCGGGTACGCAAAGACGATCACGTCCCCGCGCCGCGGCGCCTCGAAGCGCGGCAGCCGGGCGTTCGTGCCCGGGATCTGTGCGCCGTAGACCGCCTTGTTGACGAACAGGAAGTCGCCCGCGAGCAGGGTGCGCTCCATGCTACCCGACGGGATCTGGAACGCTTCGATGAGGAAGGTGCGGATGACGACGAAGAGAACCAACGCCATGCCCAACGACCGCATCCAGTTGTCGAACCACCGCGCCAGCGTGGACCGACGTGCTTCCGTGGGAGCGAAGGGCACGGGCGCCGGATGTCCGCCCGGCCTGTGTGTCTGGGCCCCCAACTCGTGCATAGGTTGTTACGTTAGTCAGGCCGTCGTCCTGGCGCAACAGTCACGGCCCAGCCCCGCGCGGCCCCCCAACGTCGCAGCCGGTCCTGGAAGTCCTCGCGGCGGTCGCGGTGCAGGATGCGCGCCGCGAGACAGGCGGCCTCACCCTCGCGTTCGACGCGCACCCAGAGCACGCGCGTGTCCGCGAGCAGGTTTAGCGCCGCGGCGTCGAGCGGCGAGCCACGAGCCGAGAGCAAGATCACCAAAGACTCGTGATCCACGGTACGCACCGTAGCGCCACGGGCCCGTGATGCATCATCGGATTGTTCCGGGCCGGTGCGATTAACGGCGGTGAGCGGTGAGCGGTCAGCGGTGAGCGGTAGCAGCACGGCCGTGCCGAGCCTTTCCCACTCACCGCTTACCGCTTACCGCTCACCGCTTTCAGTGTCGATCTGGGCCCGCTGCAGCTTCCCCGAGAAGTCCACGTAGACGACCTTCGTCTCCGAGTAGAAGTCGTAGACCTCCCAGCCGCCTTCGCGGTGCCCGTTCCCGGTTTGCTTCACGCCACCGAACGGCAGGTGCGCCTCGGCGCCGATCGTGGGGGCGTTGATGTAGGTGATCCCGGTGTCGAGGTCCGTCATCGCGCGGAACGCGGCGTTCACCTCGCGCGTGTAGAGCGAGCTCGAGAGACCGTACCGGACGTCGTTGTTCACCCGGATCGCCTCGTCGAGAGAGCCTACCCTGATCACGGAGAGGACAGGTCCGAAGATCTCCTCCTGCTCAACCCGCATTCCGGGTTTCACGCCTGCGAGCACCGTCGGCCGGTAGAACCAGCCGCGCTCGAGCTGCTTGCCGGACGCCGCCTCCCCCCCGATCAGGATCTCGGCGCCCTCCTCCCGGCCGACGCCGACGTAGGAATCGACTTTCTTGCGGGCCGCCTCGTTGACCAGCGGGCCCACCTCGGTGGTCTCGTCCAGACCAGGACCGAGGCGCAGCCGGCCGACCCGGTCGCACAGCCGCTTCACAAACCCGTCGTGCACGCGCTCGTGCACGATCAGCCGGCTCGTCGCGGTGCAGCGCTGTCCGGTGGTGCCGAACGCGCCCCACAGCACGCCGTCGAGCGCGAGTTCCAAGTCGGCGTCGTCCATCACCAGCATCGCGTTCTTGCCGCCCATCTCGAGAGAGAGCCGCTTGTGCATCCTGCCGCAGGTCGCACCGATGATCGAGCCGGTCTCGGTCGAGCCCGTGAACGAGATCACGGGGATGTCGGGATGCTCCACGATCGCCTTGCCGACGACCGAGCCCTGGCCGTGCACCAGCTGCACGACCTCGGGCGGCAGCCCCGCTTCGAGGAGGATCTCGACCAGCAGGTGCGCCGTGTGCGGCACGTCCTCGGCAGGCTTGAAGAGGACCGCGTTCCCGCAGAGCAGGGCGGGAAACATCTTCCACGTCGGGATCGCGAGCGGAAAGTTGAACGGGGTGATGAGCCCTGCCAGGCCGATCGGCCGGCGAAAGCTCATCGCCCACTTGTCGCGGAGCTCCGAAGGCACGGTGCGGCCGAACCAGCGCCGGCCTTCGGTGTGCGCGTAGTGAGCGGTGTCGATCCCCTCCTGCACGTCACCACGCGTCTCGGCGAGAACCTTGCCCATCTCCCGCGTCATGGCGCGCGCGATCTCCTCCTTGCGCCGGACGAGCAGGTCGCCCACTCGGTGGAGGACCTCGCCGCGGACGGGCGCCGGGGTCTTCGACCACCGCGCGAAGCCGCGCCGGGCCGACGCGACGGCGCGCGCGACGTCCTCGGCTCCCGAGCGCGGGAAGCAGCCGATCACGTCGTCCCAATCCGCGGGGTTGCGATTCTCGAAGTACTCGCCGCTCGCGGGGGCGACCCACTCGCCGCCGATGAAGTTCCGGAAATTGTCAACCATGGTGACTGGGGGAGCTCAGGTGGCACGTCACACGTCGCACGTTGCACGTCACACGTGGAGCGAGTGCGTATTCTCGTGTGACGTGGGACGTGGGACGTGCAACGTGCATCATTTGGGCGCCACATCCGGGCACAGCCACATCCCCTCGATCTTCGCATAGCCGACGCGCGGCAGCACCTCGCGCGCGGCGAGCACGAGGCCCCAGATGATCAGTCCCTGAGACAGAATATGCGCGAAGCCGAGCCGCCGCCGCCACGATGAGACGCTGCTCCACAGGCCGGCCGTGATCACGGCGAGGACGCCGCACAGGTAGAAGATGAGCCGCAGCCCACAGCCGTGGCTGTAGGGCCATTGCGTCATGCCGATCCCGACGAGGAGGCCGAGGATCACACGGGCCCAGGTGCTCACCTGCCCCCCGCCCGGACCCGCGACGCGGGGCATGGGGGATGTGGGGGTGTCGGACACGCGGGGGCGCTTGCCCGAGGGCTGGCCGCCCCTGAGATGCGGATCGGCGTTCGGGAGCTTCTTCAGGAGGCGGTCGACCTCCGCCATCTCCTTGTCCCAATCGCGTTCCTTCTCTGTTCCCGCCACTACGCCTCCCGAGCGAGCCCGTAGCGCTCGATCTTCTTGTACAGGTTGCTGCGCGGCATCTCCAATGTGCGCGCGGTCTCCGACACATTCCAGTCGTTCTCCTTGAGCTTGGCGAGCAGATACGCCCGCTCGGCAGCCTGCTTGAACTGCTCGAACGTGGCCGCCCGCGCCCACGGCGCCCCTGCGAGCTCCGCGCCGCTCGTACCGGCCGCACCCCGTTCCGCCGTCTCGATGCCGGCGAGCCGCTCGATGTCCTCCGGCGTGACGAGCCGCCCGGGCGCGAGGATGAGCAACCGCTCGACCGCATTCCGCAGCTCGCGGACGTTGCCCGGCCAATCGTGCGCCTGGAGCCGCTGCACGGCCTCCGCGTCGAACTGCTTGGGCGGGAGTCCCTGTCGCATCGCCTGCTGCACGAAGTGCTCTACGAGCTGGGGGATGTCGGCGCGACGCGCGCGCAGCGGCGGCACCTCGACGGGCACGACGTTCAGACGGTAGAGCAGGTCCTCGCGGAATTTTCCGGCCGCGATCTCCTCCTCGAGGTCCTTGTTGGTGGCCGCAATGACGCGCACGTCCACCGGAAGCGCCCTGCCCGAGCCGACCCGCGAGATGACCCCCTCCTCGAGCGCCCGCAACACCTTGGCCTGGGCCGAGAGGCTCATGTCGCCGACCTCGTCCAGGAACAGGGTGCCGCCGTCGGCGAGCTCGAACTTCCCCGCTCGATCCGCGAACGCGCCGGTGAAGCTCCCCTTCACGTGGCCGAACAGCTCGCTCTCGATCAGCTCGGTCGGGATCGCCGCGCAATTCACCTCGACGAACGGCCCCCGGGCACGGGGTGAGAGTGTGTGGATCGCGCGCGCGACGAGCTCCTTCCCGGTCCCGTTCTCCCCCCGGATCAGCACCCGGGCCGCCGTGGGCGCCACCTTCTCGATGCGCTCGATGACCTGCTTGACCGCTCTGCTCGAGCCGACGATCTCGTGCTGCGCGTGCACCTCGGCCTTGAGCCGCACGTTCTCGCTCTCGAGCTCCACGTGCTGGAGGGCGTTGCGCAGCGTGAGCAGGATGCGGTCGGTGTCGAGCGGCTTCTCGAGAAAGTCATACGCGCCGAGCTGCGTCGCCTCCACCGCCGTCTGGATCGTACCGTGTCCCGAGATCATGACCACCTGGGCGCGGGGATCGAGCTCGCGCAGCTTCCGCAGCGTCTCGATCCCGTCCATGCCTTGCATCTTCACGTCCAGGAAAACGAGGTGGGGCCGGCAGTCCGGATAGATCCGCAGCGCCTCGCCGCCCGACGCGCAGGTCTGCACTTCGATCGCTTCGTATTCGAGCACCTGCTTCAGGGCCTCGCGAATCCCCTTCTCGTCGTCCACTACCAGGACCCGCCGCTTCACGGCCTCCTCCGCCGGCCCTTGTAGAGCACGACCGCGGTGGGATGGATCGCGATGTCGGTGAACACGGGCGCCACGCGCAGCGGGACGGCGCCGCTCGAGTCGGCACCCGCCACGCGCTGCGCCAGCTGCTTGACCATCGGGCCGGGAAACGCCATGCCGCGCAGGCTCAGCTCCTCGACCTTGAAGCGGGCGGTCCCCGGCCGCTCAATCGTGACAGGCCCGGCGATGCGCAACGGTTCCATCGGGTTCAGGAACGCCGCGAACGGTCCGAGCGCGTCGCGCGGGATCACCCGGGTGTCGAGCCGGCAGTACACGGCGACGGAGCCTTCGAGCAGCTCGACGCGCAGCGAATCGAAGCTCTTGCGCACCGACCAGTCGATACCGCTTCCGACCATCGCGGCCACTTCGTTCGCGGACAACACGACCGAATCGGGAGCCGCCCGCCGCTCGAGGCGCTGGACCTTCGCCTGGGTGCTCGAGAGCGCCTTCGGCGTGGGCGCCCCGACGGCCGTGTCGGCCACCGGGGGAAGCCTGGTGGAGCGCGGCCCGAACCAGCGCGCACCCGTGCGCAGAATCGGCTCTCGGAACCACCACGCCGCGAGCCCCGCCACGACGACGAGGAAGAGGGCGACGAGCCGCACGATCCCCCTAAAGCAGCCGTTCACTGTGCCGGACCTGATACACCGCGCCTCCTGATTGGAGCGTGCTCTGCATCAGGTCCACGGACTCAACGAGCGCCGTTTCCTGGAAGCGCAGTCCGGCGAGCGCACCCTCCAGGCCGGTGAAGTCGCGGGGCCCGGCCTCCCGCGCCGCACGGCCCAGCGTCAGGTGCGGCCGGAACGCCCTGGCCTCCGTGGGGAACCCGAGCGGCGCGAACTCGCGCTCGATACTATGCTGCAGCAGCTCGAGCGCCGGGTCGGCGGCGATCCCCGACCACACAACGCGCGGCCGCTTGAAGTCGGGGAAGACCCCGAACCCGCCCATGGTGAGGGGCAGCGGGCGAGCTCCTGCCGCGGCACGGCCGAGCGCCGCGCGCAGCGCGTCCTCCTGGTCCCCGGCCACCTCGCCCAGGAATTTCAGGGTGAGATGGATCCCCTCGGGCCGCACCCACTTCACCGGGAGCCCGAGGTCGCGCAGGCGCGCGGTCGCCTGCCAGAGCGCCTGGCGAATCGGGTCGGGAAAGTTCAGAGCGACGAAAAGCCTCAAGCGCCTCCGGCCCGTTCCAGGATCAGGCTGCCGCGACGGTAACCGCGGGGATCCACTTCCACGACGGCGAAGCCGAGGTCGCCGAGCCGCCGCGTGACCGCTCCCAGGCGCTCGCGGAGCCAGGGGATCCACTCCGGCTCGACCTCGATACGGGCGCGGTCGCCGTGATGGCGCACCCGCACGTCCCCGGCGACTCCCAGCTCTCGCAGATAGGCCTCCGCCCGCTCCACCTGCTCGAGACGGCGCGGCGTGATCGCCAGCCCGTACGCCACCCGGCTCGACAGGCAGGGCGCCGCAGGCGCGTCCCAGGTCGGGAGCCCCAACTCTCGCGATGCGGCACGGATTTCCGCCTTCGTCATCCCGACCTCGGCGAGCGGGGAGCGAACTCCCGCCCCCCGGCCGGCCAGGTAGCCAGGCCGGTGCTCGCGCAGGTCGTCGGCGTTGGTGCCGTCGCACACGACAGCGAGTCCGCGCGCCCGGGCTTCCGGGACGAGCCAGCTCCACAGCTCGGTCTTACAGAAGAAGCAGCGATTGGTCGGGTTCGCCAGATAGCGCGGGTCCTCGAGCTCGTGGGTATCGATCTCCAGGAACGGCACGTCGAACCGCTCCGCCACACGACGGGCCGTCTCCCACTGGACGCCCGGGTACGACGCGCTGCGCCCGATGGCCGCCAGCATACGTGCCCGGCCGAGCTCCTGACGCAGCACGACGGCCAAAAACGCCGAGTCAACCCCACCTGAGTAGCCGAGCAGCACGGAGGGGAAAGCGCGAACCAACTCGCGCAGGGCCCCGAGCTCAGCGGCGGCGCCGAGCGGGCCGGGAGGGCCGGACATGGTCGAATAGTTAACCACTTGCCGTGTCCCCAGCAAAGGACAATTCGGGCGCCAGAAACGGATAGATAGTAGCCCGGGAACCAATTACTCTTATCATAAGTTTATGGATGATTGCAGGCGTTGACGTCTCGTAGGGAAAACAGCTGAAGGGCCTCCTAAATGTCCATAAAGACCGAGCTGGACGCCGTGGATCGCCACATTCTGCGGCTCCTCGCGAGCGATGGGCGCGCGAGTTATCAGGCGCTCGCCGACCGGGTGGGGCTGTCGCGGCCCGCTGTGATGGAACGCGTGAAGCGCCTCGAGGAGTCCGGTTACATCACGGGATACGGCGCGCGACTCGACCGCAAGAAGGTCGGCTATCCCGTCACGGCGTTCGTGGCGGTGCGGTACGCGAATTCCGACTACGTCGGTGACGAGCCGCGCATGCGCGAAATGGAGAGGAACCCGGGCGTGCTCGAATGCCACCACGTGGCGGGAGAGGACTGCTACATCCTCAAGGTCGCGGCGCCGGATATCGAGAGCCTGCAGGGACTGCTGCGGGACCTGCGCGGTCCCGGAAAGAAGGAGATGAGCACGCGCACGACGATCGTGCTCGGCACCGTGTTCGAGAAGCCGGGGTTCACCCCGGTGGAGCCCGACTGAGATGGCAGCGCTCCGCGGCAAGGCGCTCGTCGCCTATCTCGTGGTCTGCGTCTTCTGGGGATCGACCTATCTCGCCATCAAGATCGGGGTCGGCGAGCTGCCGCCGTTCTTGTTCGCGGGGCTGCGCTTCCTCTGCGCCGGCGCCATCCTGCTCGCCGTCGCGCTCGCGCTCGGCGATCGCCTGCCGCGGCGGCTCAGCGACTGGCGCACGCAGGCGGTGGTCGGCGTGCTGCTGCTCGCGGGGGGCAACGCGTTCGTGGTGTGGGCCGAGCAGTACACCGCGTCGGGGGTGGCGAGCATCTTCGTCGTGACCGTCGCGCTGTGGATGGCGTTCTTCGACGCGGTCGTTCCGGGCGGCTCGGGCGACCTCAACTGGCGGGTCGCCACCGGCCTGGTGATCGGATTTCTGGGTACCGCGCTGCTCGTCGGCGCGAGCCCTGCGGAGATCCTCCACGCCGATCTCCGCGGCCCGATCGCCCTCACGGGCGCGAGCGCCTCCTGGTCGCTCGGCTCGGTGTACGGGAAGCGGCACCCCACGGAGACGAGCCCGTACGTCGGGGCGGCGATCCAGATGATCGTGGGCGGCAGCGCCATCGCGCTCTTCGGCTCCGGCCTGGGTGAGTGGGGCGCCTGGCACTTCACCCCCAAGGGCCTCGGGGCGATGGGCTACCTCGTCGTGTTCGGCTCCATCGTCGGGTACAGCGCTTACACCTACGCCCTGCGCCACGCGTCGCCGACCATCGTGGGCACGTACGCCTACGTGAACCCGGTCATCGCCGTGCTGCTCGGCTGGCTGCTCTTGCGCGAGCCCATCACCACACGGACGCTCGCCGCGATGGCCCTGACCCTGGGAGCGGTAGTGTGGATCCAGGTTTCGCAGCGGCTGGCGCTCGGCCGGACCAGCGGACAGACGGTCGCGACGCCGGTGTCACCGTCCGCCAGTCCGCCCGTCCGCCAGACCCCTCCGTCCGGCGGTCCGCCCGTCCGTCAGTCCGCCCTTTGAGGAGGCCCATGCACCCCAACCTGGTCATCGCTCGGATCTGGCACGGGGCGACGCCGGCCGGGCGGGCCGAAGACTACGCGGCCTACCTCGAGAAGACCGGCGTACGCGACTGCCGCGCGACGCCGGGGAACCGTGGGGTCCAAGTGCTGCGGCGCACGGTCGGCGACGAGGCACACTTCCTCTTCATCTCGTTCTGGGACTCGATCGATGCGATTCGCGGCTTCGCGGGCGCGGAGATCGAGCGGGCGCGCTACTACCCCGAGGACCGGGACTACCTACTCGACCTCGAGCCAACCGTGGCCCATTGGGAGGTGCTCGAGCGCTGAGAGTGGCGCCGCTCCCCGCGTCTCAGTCGTCGGAGTCGTCCGCTGGAGTGGGCTGGGGCGAGGCGCGCGACTGCAGTGAAGCGATCCGCAGCGCCTGCTTCCCCTCGTCGGTCCGCTTGAACGACCGCGACGTCTGGTACGCCAGCTCAATGTCCGGACAGCGCGCGAACTCGGTGAGGACGTCCTCCCAGATCGCGTGCTCCGTGCCGCGCCGCTTGCGGGGCTCGATCAGGTAGCGGATGGTCAGCTGCACCGCGCCGCTCTCGACCACCTTTGTGTAGACGATCGGCGTGAGCTTGGTGTAGTTGATGACATACTGGCGGGACGCGGTGAGCAGCTCCTGCTCCGTCTCCGCGGTGAGGTGTTGCGCGTGCTGGACCGCGATCTTCGTGAGGATCTGCTTCGCCTTCCTCCAGTCGCTCTCGAAGGTCACGAGCACCGGCACCTCGTTCCAGATGTATTTGAATCCCTTGTCGTAGTTCGCGATGGGCTCGGTGAAGACCTGGCCGTTCGGGACGTGGACGATCCGGCCGGTCGACTGGTCCGCGTCCACCCAGACCCCGATCTCGTTGAGGGTGAACTGGAACAGGCCGATGTCGATGACGTCGCCCGCATGGGAACCCACCTGCATGCGGTCCCCTACCTCGAAGGGGCGGCGCCACATGATGAAGGCCCAGCCGGCCAGGTTCGACACCGGATCCTTGAGGGCGATCGCGAGCCCCGCCCCGACGAGGCCTAAGAACGTGGCGAGCGTCTGCACGCCCGCGAACCACATCCGGCCCACGATCACGATCCCGGCCGCGAGCAGCGCGTAGGTCGAGCCCTTGCGCCAGCGGTAACGGACCCACGGGTCTCTGACCCGGCGGTACACGAGGGCCAGGGAGAGCCGGTGCAGCAGCCAGAGCCCGACGACCGTCGCGAGGGTGCCGAGCAGCCTCGCCTGGAGCTCGGGGCTGAGCCCGAGCCGGGTCTGGAGCCACTGGATCATGGGAGCGCAAGGTAGGGACGAGGGCTACGGCGCGCCAGACACGCGGGCGGTAGATTCCGGTCCCATCCCCGGTGCCCAAGGCCATGGAAATGAGCCGCCTCGCCTGGTACGCCGTCGCGCTGCTCGTCGCGGGGTGCGCTCACCGCGCGAGGGCCGGCGAGGAGCCGACGCCGCAGGCTGAGACCGCCGTGAAGGTCGAGAATCAAAACTTCCTCGACATGGACGTCTACGTGCGGCGTGAGGGACAGCGCATCCGGATCGGGATGGTGCCCGGGCTCTCCACGCGCATCCTCATGCTGCGGCCCGACATCGTTGGGAACGGCTCGGAGCTCCAGTTCGAGATGCACCCGATCGGAGCCCGGCGGAACCCGATCAGCGAACGGATCACCGTGAACCCCGGGGACGTCATCGAGCTCACGATCCCACCCAACTGAGGGGCGACGTCACCCTCTCAAGGGTTGGGGGCCTCGACCAACAGGATGCTGAAGGTCGTTTTAAGGGGTTGGTCGAGGCGACGTGTAGGACAGGACATCCCGCCGCAGATCCGCGGCCGCCAGCAGCTCAGGCTCGGGCCGGCCGCTGTGGTCGGGCCAGCGAACGAGCTTGATCATCCCGCCTTCGATCTCGATGCCCGTGATGTTGCCGTCGCTGAAGGAGCAGCAACCCGTGTTGAAGTAGCAGGGCTGCCAGGCCCCCGCGCCGTCGTAGCCGGTCTCGCCGTGCGGCTGCTCGTGCGCCTTCACCCACTCGAGCCGGGCGCGCAGCCGCGCCACGTGATCCTGCCGCTCGGGCGTTTCCCGGCCGCCGGCGAGGAGGGCTCGCGCGTCGTCCAGCTGGGCCTGCAAGTGTCGAATGTGCGACTGGGACATGAAGACGGGCCGGTGGGTATGGCCGGAGATGACCACGAGGCGGCGATGGGACGCCGCCCACTCGTACATCACTCTCTCGTGCCGAGCGCGCAGTCGGAAGTCGCGCGCCGGCGTGGTCATCGGGATGCGGCCGAGCCGCTGCACGTGGCGCCACGTGTGCCGGACCACGAATCGGCCCACACCTCGATGCCGATCGCTGTAGGTCGTCCCCTGATGCCCGTGGACCAGCAGCAGAGTGCCGAAGTCCTCGGCGCCGCTCCGCACGCTGAGGCGCAGCGCCTCGCGCACCTCGACCCCCGGCAGAAACGCGCGCAGGTGTCGCCGAACCGCTCCCTCCGAGGCCCATTCATCGTCGTGATTGCCGTAGATCCGGAAGTAGCGATGCCGCGCGAGAAACTCCCCTTCGAGCTCGAGCGTGTGAGGGTAGGACTGGACCACTCGCCCGGGCGTGGACTTCCACAGCTCCTCGACGTCGCCGAGCAGCACCAGGGTGTATCCCATCTCCAGATAGTAGCCGAGTGCCGCGTTGTAGGGCCGCTCGCAGCTCCGAAAGTCGTCCGCCCCGTCGCGTTGGCCCCGGTGGTGATCCGAGAAGATGACGTATCGGTCGGTCGGCACGCTGCAGACGAGTTCCTCCGCGCCGTCCAAGGCGCGGTCCAGAGCATCGCGCACGTGCTTCACGTAGCTCATCACCCCGGCCCCGAGCCCTCAGTGGGGAATTCGAGATGTAACGCGCTCAGGCGCGCGCTCCAAGACGGCGGAGGGAGAAGATGCAGGTCGATTTCGAGATTGCCCGCCGCGCCGGGGCCGGCGCGGCCGCTCGAGACGACATCAGGCAACTAACCGGCGCTCACCCGTCCGAACGAGTGTTTGGCGTCCGATGCGCTCGGGGCGGTCACACGAGACGCTCGCCAGCTCGGGTTGCCGGACGCGCTTGCGCTCCAACCAGTTGTCGGCCAACGCGACGAACGCCTCTCGGTTCCTA
The DNA here is from genome assembly GCA_036522535.1 of Gemmatimonadales bacterium. Classification (GTDB taxonomy): domain Bacteria; phylum Gemmatimonadota; class Gemmatimonadetes; order Gemmatimonadales; family GWC2-71-9; genus AG12. The sequence goes on along the minus strand of DATDFP010000253.1, from coordinate 1,776 downwards.
TCCCACATGCGCATGATCGTCTCGACTTCAGCGTATTCGAGGCCCGTCAGGCGCGCCGCCGTGGCAACGCTGTTCAGCGCAGTGCCGAAAGCCACCGCCAGAAAGCAGTTGTGCCAGTCATAGCCGGTCGCGGTCCGCCCTCCGGCGACCCGCTCCGGCCCCATCTTCTCAAACACCTGCGTAATCAGTTCCTGATACAGCATGTCACGTGTGATGAACCCAAAAAAGGAGTTGAAGACGGCATCCGAGCTGCCCCCCTCGGGCGCAGGCCGGGTGCCATGCCTGCCGTATCGCTAACCTGCTGGACAGCACGAAGTTGGCATCGCCGATCAGAGACGTACCACCCCAGACCCGTGCGCGCGCGTCACACAATCGTGGCTGGAAAGCACGGACAGGGCGTGGGAAGACGTGTTCTGGGCCTAGGGTTCACCGGCCGCAAACGACTCGTTGGTAGTCCTGAGCCGCGGTTTCCGCCACGATGTCGTACCAGGGAGACGGCCTGCCGTCGGTCTTCGAGTCCATGACGTTGCCGTCCGGGTCATACGAGGCCGCGGAAAGCAGTCGCCAGCGTCCCCGGCAATCGTACTCGAGCCTGCCAATCGCCTTCCGGTTGCCGTTCGGCCACGTGAGCTTGCTCCATGCCAGCACGGTGCCCCTGGCCGTGCGAGTCATGGTGCCGAATGAAAAATAGATGCTCTCGCCATCGGCGCCGCTGCTCATGAGCTGCCACCCGTAATCCGACTCCGCGTGCACCGCCGCCGCGTCGGCGGATGCCGGACGAGCGTTTCGACAGCCGACCCACAGGAGAACCAAGAGTGCCAGAAGCCTCTTCACGGTGCGTCACTTCCTTATGCCACGTGGATGACCAAGAAACCGGATTGGCGACTGCATCCCAGCCGTGCCCGATAGGCCGCACGCCGAGTGCCATGTCCACGGTGTTGCTAACGCGCTGGGCGGAAGGAAGTTGGCATTGCTGATCGGGGAGGGATCGCTGCAGATCCGTGCGCGCGTGCCCACACAATCGTGGCCCGGGAGCACGGGCCCCACGGCTCACCCACGGAGGCGAACGGAACGACCGCCACTCCGCCCTTCACCGCACGTGCTTCAACACGTCAGCGAGGGTATCCCAGCAAGTAGGTGACGTGCCCCGGCGTTGTGGGGATCGAAACACGCCCGGCGCGCCACACAAAGGAGCCGGGAGCGACGTCCTTGGAGATCTCAAGCAGCTCCGGCGCCGTGTACGCGCGAAGCTGAGAGCGGTAGCCGCTCGGAAATCAGTACCCCGGATTCTGCACCAGCATTGGGTTGGCGTCGAGTTGCGACTGGGGAATCGGCATCAGGACGAGATGCGGACCCCCAGCCTGCTTGAACGACCACGCCTGTGTATACCGGCCGTGTCGGATGAGATCCTGTCGGCGCTTCGCCTCGGCGGTGAGCTCGAACAGTCGTTCGCGCAAGATCACGTCACGGTCCACCGTGGTGAGCGGCTTGCCTGGCTCGAAGACCCGCACACGGAGCGTATTCAGCAGGGCAAGGGCTTCGCCGCTCCCGGGGGTCAGCTCGTTCAGCGCCTCGGCCTTGATGAGCAGGATCTCACCAAGGCGGAAGTATGCGAAGTCGTTGCCGTTATCGGGGCCAGCGCGGTTCGGGTCCGGAGGCCATTTCATGATCCGGGTGCCCTCACCTTCCCCAGCGTTAGTCTCATCAATGATGTCCACCGTGAAAACCAACGGATTGCCGGACCGGTCAAAGGCCGGCTCGCCAGTGTCCAGATTG
>DATDFP010000252.1:0-2740 GCA_036522535.1 Gemmatimonadales bacterium | reverse complement strand
GCTCGGCGGTCTCGCCGGCCGCGAGCCGCCACAGGCGACGCCCGGCGCGACCGAACTGCGAGACCACCGCTTCCTCCGGAAGCGCCGCGAGGTCCCCAATCGTGCGGAGCCCGAGCAGCCGCAGCCGGCGGTGCGTGTCCGGATCGAGCGGCAACACGGCAAGCGGCTGCGCCGCGAGGAACCGCCCTTCTTCCCCCGGGCGAACAATCACCGCTCCACCCGGTTTCGCCTGACTCGCCGCGACCCATGCTACGAACTTTCCTCGCCCCCACCCCACCCGGAGTGCGGAATGCGGAATGCGGAATGCGGAATGTAAGTGTGTGTTTCGTGCGGCGAACGACCCTTCACTTACATTCCGCACTCCGCACTCCGCACTCCGCATTTGAATCGCCTCGACGATCTGCTCCGGCGTGCCATACAACCCTTCCAATCCGTCCGTCCCCACGAACACCCTGCCCAGCTCGGGCGCCTCGACGACGGGACTCACCGCTCCCAGGGCGGAGAGCAGTCGAGCGAACTGCTCGTCGTAATAGATCGGGTCGGCTTCGCACACGAGGAGCGTGTGGCATAGACCGATCGCCTGGCTGACGGTCATCGCGGGCTTCACGCCCGCGTGCCGGGCGAGCGGCGAGACCTGCCACACCCTGCGGGTGCCGTCGGGTGCGACGAGCGCGCTGGCCCGGGACCCGAGCTCGGGTCGGCGTGCCGCTTCGCAGCGCAGCGCGAAGAGCGGTATCCAGCAGCAGGCGGCGGAGGAGCTCGTCAGGTGATTTCGCGCCATTTAGAGCACCCAATGGGACCCGAATATATCCCGAAGATCGTAAAGGCCGCAAGGCCGGTTTCTAGAGAGGTAACATATTGCTATACTTCAACTTCTATGAGCCAGCCGTGACTGTCCCAGCTTCTTCAGACGGTGTCACCGCGTTGCCGCCCCCTATGGGTCCGCACACCATCAAGTTCGGCGCCTCGACCTGGTTGGGGATCGGAAAGAGCGTTTTACGAGCCGCCCTCGGAGGACGTACCTGTGGCGCATGCTCGACCGTTTTGCGGTCGCTCTCTCGGGTTCTGTACGCGGAGCTGCGCAAACCGGAGCTCTTTGACCGACGCGCAACGCGCGGTGCCGGCGCGGCACGAGGTGGCGCAGGTGTTCAACTCGTGGGCCGAAATGCCGACGTTCAGGGAGGAGATCGATCTGCCGTGGACGTTCCCTGACGATTTCACGATGGCGGCGCCGGATCGAGGCGTTGATCCTCGCCCGACGCCGATCCGCGCGCTCGCGGCGGCAATGACGGGCGAGGGGGTGACGCGGAGCCCCGAGGGAGACCCGGGGCGGCGTTCCCGGTTGCACGGTCTTGCGGGTTATGATAAGGTTGTGGTGTGTAGCTCCGGGCAAACCGCACAAAATGCACACCGGGGGGCCGCCGAATGAGCGGTGGCCGTCGTAACGTACCGACGCTCCCCGTTCCCCTCTTGCGTGATGCCGTCGCGCGCGAGACGGCCCGGCTGTCGTTGCGCCGTGCGGCTGCGCAGATCTCCTTGAGCCCGAACGGCCTGCGGAACTTCCTCAACGGATCGGCTCCCCGCAGTGCCACGCGCGCGAAGCTCGAGCGCTGGCTCTCCAGTCAGCAGCGGGTCACGCGCCCGCCGAACATTGGTCAGCTCGTCCGCCTGCTCGATGAGCTGTCGGGAGATCTTTCGCCTCAGCAGACGATGCGACTCGGGCGCGAGATCGCCGGACTCCTCGCGGCGGCGTACGAGACGCGCCGGCTCTCCCCGCCCCGCTGGGTCCAACAGTTCCTGCAGCAGTATCGGGCGCGCCGAGGCAAAACCGCCAGCGAAGTCGCCTGAGAAGTCGGGCTTGACAAGGGCCGAGCCGCTGCTGTACTTGCACACGTGTGCAGTTCGTGCAGTTTGTGGCGGTTGTGCAGTTCGAACAGTGGGGTCCCCGGTGGTACCGAACGGCGCAAGGTGCAGGACGAGGCGCTGAGCGGCGATCGCCGGTCTCGCGACGGCGTCGTCAGCGGACATGGGCTGGAGGTTCTGGTGCGCACCGGACGCCTCGCAGGAATCCAATGACAGCACGCTCGGCCGCCCCGACGCTGTCGGTCGCCCTGCTGCGGGACGGAGTCGCTCGCGAGGCGGCGGGGTTTTCCGTGCGACGGCTGGCGAGAGAGACGGGTTTGAGCCCGAACGGGCTGCGCGATTTCCTGCGGGGCTCGTCGCCCCGCAGCGCAACCCGCACCAGGCTGGAAAGTTGGCTGGCCGCCCAGGGCACAATTACGCGCCCGCCGAACGTGGGCCAGTTCGTCCGCCTCGTGAATGAGCTAGCCGTGGACTTCTCGCCCGAGCAGACAGTGCAGCTCGGGGGCGCGATCGCCGCACTGCTCGTCGAGTCGTACGAGACGCGGCGCCTGGCCCCGCCGGGCTGGGTACGGGACCTGCTGCGTCATTACCGCCCGCGTCGGGGCAAAGCCGCGGGCGAAGTGGTCTAGTGGCCGTCCCGAGACTTGCCGCCCCCGCGTTGTCGTGGTATATGTGTGTGTGCGGTTTGTGCAGTTACGCCCCTTGAGGCGGTGAACAGCATGGGAAGCAGGCTGAAGCGCGCCGCCAGGGCTTCTGCAAGCCGCACGCGGCCCAAACGCCGGCCGGGGACGATGCGCAGGGAACAGCGGTCACCCAAGGCGGCCGCGATCATCGCTCTCGTCGAGGGGCTGACTACCGGCATCGACGGGCGGGACGG
>DATDFP010000251.1:0-2888 GCA_036522535.1 Gemmatimonadales bacterium | reverse complement strand
GAGGACTCATCGCCGGGGGACAGGAGGTGAGGACCTGAGAGGGCGTCAGGAGGTGAGACTTGAGAGGGCGTCAGGAGGTGAGACCTAAGAGGGCGTCAGGAGGTGAGACTTGAGAGGGCGTCAGGGGGTGAGGACTTGAGAGCGCGCCAGGAGGTGAGGACGTGAGAGGGTGTCAGGGGGGGTGAGGGCCCGCTACGAGCGCGTTGCCAGACGGTGCTCACAGAAGATGCAGCGCACACTGGCGGGGTGGTGCAGCTTGGCGCAGAAAACGCTCCGCGCGCCGCGCCAGCGGCGATAGACCTCCGTGGCCACGAGCATGCCGAGCGGGGGCGCCGTGAAGTAGATCCACCAACCGACCCAAGTGCGCCCTACGAGCGCAGACGCGAAGGTCCGGGCCGGATTCATGCTCATGCCCGAAATGGGTGCTTCCAGGGTGATGTAGAGCGCGACGAGCAGGCCGGCGCACACCCCGGTCCAGCGCGCGATCGCGGGCCGGTTCGACACGGTGAGCACGGCGAGCATGAGCCCAAAGGAGATCACGGTCTCGGCGCCGAACGCCGCCACCGGGCCGCCGTCGGGCCGGGTGGCGACGTAGTGCACCGCGGGATGGGCCAAAGGGATGCTCACGAGCGCGAGCGCGACGAGCATCCCGGCCACGCCGCCGCCGAATTGCGCGACCGTGTACCATACCGCGTCCGCTCGGGCCACCTTGCCAAGCCGGTGAAAGGCGAGCGTCAGCGCCGGATTGAAATGGGCGCCGGAGCGGCTCCCCCACGGCGAATAGACGAGCGCGATCGCCGTGAGCCCCATCGCCATGCCCATCAGCGCGCGGCGCACGGTCGGGTGGGGGATCGCCTGATGCACAGGCGATCCCGGGAATTCGAGCAGCGAGCCGAAGAGCGACGCGGAGACCATGAAGCCGCCGAGCAGCGCGGCTTCCATCAGATACTCGGGCCAGTGGCGCCGCAGGGCGTCGATCATCCGGTTCGGGGCCGCGTGAGCGCGCCGTGTGCGTCCTCACCCCCTGTTCCCCTCTCCCTGCGGGAGGGGGGGAACGATGGGGGCCGCGGGGCAGGGGCGGGCGCGGCCAAAACGGCCTGGTCGAGGCGCAAGGCTTCGCCTATGGACCACGCCTGGAACGGGCAACCCCTCGGGCGATGCGGCGGCTCGGCGTCGGCGATCTCCGAGATGTGCCCCAGGCCGGCCTCATGCAGGTGGGCGAGCAGCGGTTCGAGGAACCGTTGGCGCGCGGTACGCTTGACGCCGACAGTGCCGCCACGCACCCGCACCCAGGCCTCCACGAACGCGCCGAGCAGCCACGGCCAAACGGTCCCCTGGTGATAGGCGCCGTCCCGCGCCGCCACGCCTCCGTCATGGCGCGCAGTGTATCCCGGCTCGCCCGGGGCGAGCGAGCGCAAGCCGAGCGGCGTGAGGAGACGCCGCTCGACCGCGTCCACGACCTGGCGAGCCGCTGCGCCGTTCAGCACCGGGAACGGCAATCCGCCGACGGCGAAGATCTGGTTCGGCCGGAAGGTCGCATCGACCGTGCCGGGCTTGTGATCCACGTCGACCACGTCGTACAGGTAGCCCCCGCCGGGATTCCAGAAGCGGGCGGCGAAGGCGGCGCTGCCCCGCTCGAGCAGTGCGGCCCAACGGAGAGATCCGGTGGCCCCTCCCGCCCCGATGCGCAGCGCGTTGAGCCAGAGCGCCTGCACTTCGACGGGCTTGCCGATGCGCGGGGTCACGACCCAATCGCCCAGCTTCGCATCCATCCACGTGAGCTGCGTGCCGGGCCGCCCCGCCGCGAGCAAGCCGTCGCGATCCACGTGAATGCCGTAGCGGGTCCCGTCGGCATAGCCCGTGAGAATGCGCTGCACGGCGTGATCGAGGGCCCGGCGATCCGATTCTGCAACCTCGCCTTCCGCGGCTTCCACGGCGGCGAGATACTCGTGAGTCGCCACGACGTACCAGAGCGATGCGTCCACGGCGTTGAACTCCGGCTCGCCGTCCCGGTCGGGGAAGCGGTTCGGGAGCATGCCTTCGGAGACGGCATCGGCCCACTGGAGCAGAATGCCCCGGGCGTCGTCGAGGCGCCCGCCCGCGAGACAGAGGCCGCGCAGGGCGATGAACGTGTCCCGACCCCAGTCGGTGAACCACGGGTAACCTGCCACGATCGTCATGCCGGTCCCGCGTCGCACCAGATACGCGTCCGCGGCGCGGTGCAGGGGCGACCGGAAGGCGTCCCGCCGTCGGCGCTCCAGCGCCCGCAGCTCTCTCACCTCGGCGGGTAGCGCCGAGCGCGCGAGCGCGCCGGACGGAGTCTCGAGACTCCACAGCGCTTCCCCGGCCGACAGGTCCCAGGTGAAGGTGCCCGGCGACGCTAGGTCCTCGACGAAGTCCAGTCCACGGTCGCGCTCTTCGGCGTACAGGAATCCGCGGTACCACAGCGGGCCGTGCTCGTAGGCGCCGTTGCTCCGCGCCAGGACCTCGGGCACGCCATCGTACGGGCGCCACGTCACGGCGTCGCCGTCCACGCGGGCGTCGAACCTCAGCCCCGAGTTTTCGTGGTGCAGCGCGTGATAATCGCGGCCCGAGAGGAAGGGCCGCACCACGAGGCGCACGCCCGGCGCCGGCGTCCTGAGCTTCCACGACAGGATCACCTGCGGAGCGCCGTGGGCGGCGAACAGCTGCTGCTCGACTTCGATCCCGTCCTCGAGCCGGAACAACCAGCTGGGCCACGGCGTCGATGAGAAACCCTCGAGTCGGTGCTCACCGTCCGGGGACGTGACGCCGGGGGCGTAGTACTGGGTGCTCAAGGGAAGGCGCCGGCCCTGATTCTCGACCCACGCGTCGCAGCCGTTCACGAGGACATAGCGCCCCGTCGGCGG
>DATDFP010000250.1:0-8020 GCA_036522535.1 Gemmatimonadales bacterium | reverse complement strand
AGCAGCCGAACGCAGTGAGGGTGCGAGCATTGAGGCACTGACGGGCCTGTGAGCAGGAGCGTCAGCGACTGCGAAACGGGCCCGGCAGGAATCGAACCTGCAACCCCTTCTCTCATAGTCGAGCCCGAAACGGACAAAACGTCCGTCCCGCCAGCAGTTAGCTCCGAGACGACCGCCCAAGATATCCCTGCTCGGGACCCCGAAACCACGTCTGAACCGCGACAGGATGAGACCGCGAGCCGGGACCCGTGAGCGCGGTCAGGGATGCGCAGGCGCGGAGTGACGGCCCAACAGTTGGGCAGCAACTGCCGTAGGAATGAGGGAGCGGCACCGGCGGGCGCCGGGGCGGGCGGGCGCGTCCATGAGGGCGCCAGCAAGATGAGAGGGGAACATGCTCGGCAAATTGCTGCTCACGGTGCTGGTGGGCGGCTGCTGGTGCCTCCTGACCATCGCCAACCTCGTCAGCGCCGGCCGCGCGGAGGCGCAGATGGTGCTAAAGCGCGGTCTGCCGGCGGCGGCGGCCCGTCGGAAGACCACCTTCGCCCTCCTGGCCTGGGAGGCGGTCGTCTCGGTGCTCGCCGGGGCGGGCGCGGTGTGGATCTGGCGCTAGCCGAAGGCGTACCGTGAAGGAAGACCGAAGCGCCTTCGCTCCGGGAAGCGTCCGCGCAATTCGCCGCCGTGGCCGTGGCACCCGCACGCCTTCGCCACTCACGCTTCACCTCCAAAACGAAAAGGACCCGCCCCGCACTCATTTACATGTGCCGAAGGCAGGCCCGATTTTCAGCGCCGGACGTCGGCGTTGGGGACAACGTGCCTGTTTTCGTATCCCCTGAACTCAGATGCCCGGAACGGGCGTTAAAGGATGGATCGGCGCACGCACGTTGAGCCGCCTTTCGCGATCGGCCCTTCCTCCAATGACCGCGGCGGAGCTCCTGCCGCTCACCCGCTTCCCACCCAGGGGCAGTAGGTGCTTGTGAGGGCGGTCACACCTTTAAGAGCATCACGAGTGCTAGCATTCCCGCGACCCGCCTGCGAGGTAGAAAGGGTATGTCGGTGCAGACGAGTCTGTTGTTCATGGCGCTCGCGTGCCTGCCGGAAAGCGAGGTGCCCGCGGCTGTCCAGGACAAGGGACCAAAGCCTCCGTCCGCGACGGCCTCGCGGTCTTTCTTGGGGTCGGGTCGTTTAACCCATGACCCGGACCACATAAGCCCCCAGACCTCGCGGGGTATCTTCTTCCTGTAAGGGGGCGGTGATGACCGCGGAGACGATCCTCCCTCTACGTCATCCGAAAGCCGGAAGTGACCGGGCCGCCCCCAACTCTCACGAGAGGCGTGCCCATGCCTGTGCTCACTCCCCAAGAGGTGAACGAAGCTCTTCGAAATTGCTCCCGTGCCACCGCGTGCATGGCGCGCATCCCCGGCACGAAGGATGAAGACCCCGAGGTGCACAAGTTCGTCGCTACCGCGATTGAAGCGATCATGGACGTGGAGCAGCTGCTGCGCCAGCGGCAGTCGCAGTCGAGGCGGCAGGACGCCAAAGGCACCTTCACACCACCGCGTCGCCCCCAGGTCCGTTAATTAGGGTCAGGGTGCCGATCGCATCCGCGGCCAAACAGCCCGGACCATCAGAACCGCACAGCCAACGCGAGCGTGCGGGGGAAGCTCTGCAGCCGGTCCGCACGGCCAAGACCGCGCGTGCGGAAAGGCAAGTTGTCCACCACCGACGGCCCGTTTGCCGAGACGAAGGAGCGGAGGGCATCGTGCTCGACGACCCGACTGCCGTCGAGACCTCATTGCTTCACCACCTCGACTCGGCGGTTCTGAGCCCTGCCCTCAGGAGTCGTGTTTGGAACTGAAGGCTTGGTGTCGCCCAGGCCCGTGGTCGTGATCCGATCCCCGGCGATCCCGAAGTCCGTCACCAGGGCGGCTTTCACCGCGGCAGCCCGGGCATCACTCAGCGTCAGGTTGCTCGCTGCCGATCCCACGTTGTCGGTGTGGCCTTCGATCAAGATCTTGAGATCTGCGTGCTCCTTGAGCGTAGCAGCGATCTCCTTGAGCACCGGCCGGGATTCCGGCTGAAGCTCCGCCTTGCCGGTCGCGAATAGGATCCCCTGCGTAGCCCACCGGCCCCTGGCGGCCAGTGCGTCGTAGAGTACATCGATCTCGCTCTCCGCCACTCGAATCCTGGTGAGGTAGACCGCCATGCCGTCCTCTTCGGAGCCCTCCAGCAGCACGCGGATCACCGAGTCGCGCTTGAAGGCGAGCTCCGGGATGTTGTACATCCGGCGCTCGTTGGAGTACATCTTGAAGTAGGGGCCGTCCATCAGCACCCGAACGTGCGCGATGTTTCCCCGGAGCGCGGGCTGCATCGCCTCGGGCATCCGCACCCCGCTCGTCGCCATCTCCTGGCCGCCCCCGGCGATGGTCGTACCATGGGGAGCCCATGAGACGTCGGCCGACTGGTCCCCCCGATCCATGCTCGGTCCACCCTCGAACCACATCACGCCGAAGAGGCAGCACTCGGTCACCGGGGCGATGATATCGATCTCGAGCGTGAAGCGGTCGGGGAGTCGCCTCCCCAACGGGAGCAGGAACTCGGATCTGCCGGTGGCTCTGAGCACCTTCACGCCGTCCCGTTCGACGACCTCGATCGGGCCGTTCCTGTATTTGAGCCGACGGGCGAAGTTGCCGACCTTGTCCTCGCTGAAGTCGGTGTAGAAGAGCACCTTGTTGCCGGGAACGAAGTCGTAGTTCTCCCAGACCTTGGGATCGGCCTTGGCCGGCGCGGGAGCAGCCGCAGCCTCACCATCCGTCTTTGCCGGATCTCCCGTCGCGGCGGAGTCCCCGGCGGCCGCCTTCTTGGCGGAATCGGCGGCGGCCTTCCTCCGAGCCCCTTCCGCCCTCTTCTTCGCGGCTTCCTCGGCCTTCTTCTTGAGTCCGCCAATCTGGCCGAAACCGAGGCTGGGTCCCGCCGCCACCAGGAATGCGGCAAAGGAGGCGGCCACAAGCCATCGCATGATTCGCATCGATTCCTCCGATTGGCGAGCGCGGCCGGGTACGCACCGGTACGCTTGCGACCCGGTGCCGCGTTGGTCCAGGATGCAACGCAATGAGTTCCAGGTCAAGGCGCACCGGACCCAGGACCTTTGGGACGCCGAGCAAGCGCTTGGGTCCGAGGTTGCGTGGATCAAACCCCTGGGGGTCGCACCTGGGCGAAGAAGCCCCAGGTATGGAAGAGCAACGGAGCGCCTCTAGGCAGTCAGGGGCTGACGGGAATCGAACTCGCGGTGCTGGAGATCCCGGGTTGCCACTGTCTGGCAGAGCGCCGGAGACCAACAGTGCCCATGACGCGGATCACCTTGTACCCTCCCAGGCGGCGCGGGCTGTACGCAGCAATGCGGTGTTTCTCTGTGCCGCGTGTTCGAGCACAGCGGCTTGCTCTGCAGCGGTCTGCCAGTCGGCCTTCTCGATGGCTTCGGTCAATCCCGGCAATTCCAGGTGCGCATAGGTATAGCGTGCCGCGTAGAGTAAGTGTTGGAACCAGGGACGGCCTGGGATGCCCTGGGGATCGAGCCAGTTGACTTCGACCTGCTGTATGGCACCGTTCAGGCTTCTGAGCCGCTCCACGCTCGGATGGCCGCCAGACAACTGCACTGCGATCGCCCGCCGCAACTGAGTACCTTCGGATTCAAAGTCGCCCATTCGCTCCGCAAGAGAACCCAGTGAAAGCTCCGACCGCTTGGGAATCTTGACGTCACCAACAAATCGCCGCAGCTCGTGACCGTACGCGCCGAAATCGAACGGCAGCACGTCGGCATTGGCGAGGCGCAGGGCCACGAGGCCCCAGATGCGCGTGAGGCTCACATGATACTCGAACGCGGGATCGCCGATGTGCGACATCCAGTAGTGATCGTCGTACATGGAGTGATACACGCCGTAGTCGCCGGTGAACCCGAGGTTGATGACGGGCCGGCCGAGGTGATTCAGAAACACCGTGTGGTCGGAGCCACTGCCGATACGGGTTTCGACGAGGTCGCGGTCTGCTGGTGGCTTACTCGTTCTGGCACTGCGCATGCGGGTGGCGCGCCACGCGTCGTAGAGGGTCTTTCCTGACGGTGCCAACACGTCGTGGGAGGCTTCCACGAGCATCGGAGCAAGAGAAGCGACGGCAGAGGATTCGAAACTCAAGCCGTCAGGACCGGCCGTGGTGGCGGCGCCGGCGACGGCCTCATCGACGTTCAGATAGGCGACGAGTTTTTGCTTCAGGTCCTCGGCAAACTGCTCGCCCCACTCGGTCGAGCCGGTGAGAGCGTACTCTTCGCCATCCCAGCTGCAGACGATCAGCGTGCGGCGGGGGCGCCACCCTTTCTGTTTCATGAGGCCGAGCGCGCGGGTCAGTTCGAGCATCGATGCCGTGCCGCTCGACGGGTCGACGCCGCCAAAGACCCAGGCATCACGGTGATTGCCCATGAGCACCCATTCGTCGGGAAAGTCGCTGCCGCGGAGGCGGCCTTCGACGACGTAATACGGCTGGATGCTCGTCTCGATGTCGATGTTGAGATGGACTTTGACGCGGCCGGTCAGCCGATAGGTGATGGGCAATGCACCCTGCCAGCCTTTGGGCGCCCGCGGGCCATCCATGTTTTCGAGCAGCGGCTTGGCGTCGCGCCAGGAGAGCGGCAACCCCATGATTTTCGGGAGTGAACGTGCCTCGGCGGCGGGGATCCGCTTGGCGCCGGGAACCGAGGCCCAGCCGGGTGTCGTGGGATCGCCTGGCACGATGTAGTCGTAGGTGATGGCGCCGCGCTGGATGTGGCTTTCCGGACCCCACGGGCCGTCGGGGAAGACTTTTCCCCTCCTTGCGCCGTCTTCGGCCGGGTCGGAATAGATCAGGATGGCCGCGGCGCCTTCGCGTTCCGCGGTGAGCGCCTTGAAGCCCCGATAGCTGTACGGATTCGAGTAGCGCACGAGGACGATCTTGCCCTTGACGCCGATACCCTGTTTGCGGAGGAGATCGTAATCTTTCGGATTGCCACTGTGCGCGTACACGACATCAGCGGTGATGTCACCCGACGTCGAATAACCGAAGTACGCGGACGACACGCGAGGATTCTTCGTGTCCGAGTCGGTGGCGTACGCTTCTTCGCGCAGGCTCGCGACGAAGCGGACGGGGGCGACCATCTCGAGCGAGGTGTGGCGTGGCGCGGAGTGCAGCACGTCGTATCGGCGAACGACCACGTCTTCCCAGCCCTGCTCTTTCCATTGCCGGGCAATGTAGGTAGCGAGCTCATTGTTCCGTGGCGAGGCCGCGGGGTGCGGCTCTGCGGTCAGGTACCGATGCCATGCGCGCGCCTGTGCCGGAGAGGGAATGGCAAGGAATTCGCGCTCCCGCCGCCATTCGACGCGGGCCGTGGCGGGTGCGAAGCCGAGGATCCCCTGTACTTGCTCAGTGGGGGCAGCCGGCCGCCGGGACGTCTCGGGGTTCTGAGAACGTCCGGGCGTGGCCAATAGGAATGCAGCGGCGCCGGCGGTCGGTCCGAGCACGGTAATAACCACCGAGAGCGGTCTTCGCGGAAGGCGAATCACCCTCCTCTCCGAACCACGACCCGCCGCGCCGCAAGCCACCGTTCTACATTAGGGCTCTCGCTCCTCACAGGGTAGACAGCGGATCGTGAGTAAACGAGGACTCCCCGGTTCCTCGCCGGAGTTTCGTCCTGCTCGTGTCGTGCCCCCGCCGGTTGGCGGCTTCGTGGGCGTTCGAGGGCACGCGGAAGGCTTGACAGGCGGCCCCTCATAGAAGGCGGCGGCACACGGAAAGCCGCTAGCGGTCCGTGCTTGCACGAACGATGAACCAGAGTCCGCCTCCAAGGAAAACGAGCCCGCCGACGCCGCACACGACCACACCCGTCCACTCTTCGCGAGTGGTTGCGTACGCGGCAAGGTATAGGGCGTAACCGCCAGGAGAGACGAGCGCTGCACCGACAATCCTGAGCCATACATCTCAGCGGCCCGGCGACCGGTGTAGAAATGGTAGTCACCTTCCGGGTGGGTCGCGACTTCCTCGTGCATCCGCGCCACCTCGGCGGTGAGAGTGGCCCTCGAGCGTGGCGGTGACCTCTCCTGGCATGGCTCCCCTCCTGCGGGACGCGCAGCATTAAGCACTACGGCTCTTGCGTCGCTACCGCCACGATGACGCCTAGGAAGACCGGCTCGCACGGCCTACCAAGTCAAGGGAGGCGCGCAACCCCTGTGCGAGCCGTCGCCGGGCGGTAAGCCACAAGCCGCACACGGCCCCCCGTTCAGGAGCAGGTCGCCGGTGTTCTAAGCAGCGGGAGAACTCAAGCGAAGCACCGCCGGTCCAGTCGCTAGGAGACGCGCTTCGCCCGGAAGGTTCCCTTAAGCAGGACCTCCCCGCCCTCAACGGACCGCGCCTCGAAGTCGCCGGTGAGCGAGTCCCCCTTGAACTCCCCCGTGGACATGGAGATCACGTCCCGGTCCAGCGTGGGGCTATGGTACGGCCCCAGCTCCTGCACGACCTTGGAGCCCGTCACCTCGCGCACTCGGATCGGGACCGGTCCCGCCGTGATGCCGGTGAACATCAGCGTGCCCCGGAGCGATCCATCGGGGGCGACTGACGTGATCGTCCGCCAGGGAATCCCGGTGTCCGCCGCCTGACGGTAGGACCGCCCCTCCCACGTGCCGACGAGTTTCTGGGCCTGCCCGCCGGCTGCGGCCGTGCTTCCCTTCTCCCCCGGCGCGCAGGCCGCGACCACGAGTACCGCGCAAAGCGACGTACGCATGCTCCGCCTCCGGTTATGGTAGTCCGTGACCCCAAGCGGCGAGAGGCTCGGGGATGAGGAAGGGAGTATGCAGGGCGCGCTCGGGAGACACAAGGAAGTGTGTGTGCCGCTCGATGTGCAACGGCGACCGTTAGCGTGACCGCAAAATTTGAAAGGAGTCAATTGAGGTTAAGCGACATCAGTTAGGCCGACACTAGAGGGCGATGAAGAGCGCATCAGTGCACCCATGGGCGACAGGACCTGGCGAGATCCTTCGCCACGGGCTCGAGCTGCTCCGGAAGGACAGCGACACACAGGCCCGGCAGGAATCGCTCGCGATTGCCCGAGCGCAGCGAGGGCAGAGCATCGATACGGCCGGGCGTGCGAAGGGCCGCGACGCCTTACGTCGCGGCCCCAGCAGGCCCGGCAGGAATCGAACCTGCAACCCCCGGTTTTGGAGACCGGTGCTCTACCAATTGAGCTACGGACCTAGGAATTGGTGCTGCTGAAGTTAGCTACTGAGGCTGTTCCGGAAAACCCTCGGACTTTGCCGTTACGTTACCACTAAATCGCTTCGCGACGGCAGCGGCGAGGTCAGCCTCGTCGATAATGTTTTAGCGGTCAAACATGCTCCGCGTCTCCCAGCCGCAGAGCCGCATGATCTCACCCTCCGACACCCCAGCACGACGGATGTCCCGTGCCGCGCTCCGACAGAGATCGTGGACGAGCCGTCCTGCGCGACCCGCGCGCTGGGCGATCCGCAGGGCCTCGACGAGGCGGTCTTGAGCGGTATATCTGAACAATGGCCGTGCTGATGGATCCCGACGGCCAGCGGCTCTGGTCGGGGGTGGGCCCCCGTTCCTCGCAATCAGGTCCTTGAGAAGCCTCAATATCCCGCTGACCATTTGACACAAAGGGGAGGATGATGGCACAAGTGCGACGGACCGAGATTGCCGCGGCGCTGCTGGGCGCCGTTATGATGGCGTGTCGACCGGCACCGCGTACTTCCTCCGACACGGAGGCGCAGGTTCGCAAGGTGCTCTCACAGACGCTGCCGGCGATGGACGGCCGCGGGCTGCGGGTGACCGTGCTGGAGGTTAAGTACGGACCAGGCGGCTCCTCGCGACCGCATCGTCATCCTTGCGCGGTGGTCGGCTCCGTGATCGCCGGCACTCTCCGGAGCCGCGTGCAGGGCGAGCCCGAGGCGCTGTACCGGGCGGGCGAGAGCTTCTACGAGGCACC
>DATDFP010000249.1:0-2261 GCA_036522535.1 Gemmatimonadales bacterium | reverse complement strand
TTAAAAGCCGACGAGCGGCACGTCGGCTTTTAATGGTGTCTGGGGGACCGGGGGGAGCGACGTGTTCGCCGTGGGCTTTACCGGCACGATCGTGCACTACAACGGGACGGGTTGGTCGGCCCAGACGAGCGGCACGTCGGCGTACCTCAATGGTGTCTGGGGGAGCGCGGGAACGGACGTCTTTGCGGTGGGCAGCGATTTTGGAAACGGCGGCGCGGCCATCCTCCACTACGACGGGGCGAGCTGGACGGCCCAGCCGACCGGCGCGTCGCTCGACCTCTACGGTGTCTGGGGGAGCGGGGGAACAGACGTGTTCGCCGTGGGCGGTGGCGGCACGATCGTACATTACGCCGGGACGAGCTGGACGGTCCAGCCGAGCGTCACGTCGGCGTACCTCTTTGGCGTCTGGGGGAGCGGGGAGAGGGACGTGTTCGCCGTGGGCACGGGGGGCGTGATCTTGCACTACGACGGAACGAGGTGGACGGCGCCGCCGAGCGGTACAACGGCGGACCTCTATGGCGTGTGGGGGACCGGGGGAACGGACGTGTTCGCCGTAGGCACGGGCGGCACGATCGTGCATTACGACGGGACGAACTGGACGCCGCAGCCGAGTGGCACATCGGGGTACCTCAATGGTGTCTGGGGGAGCGGGGGAGCGGACGTGTTCGTCGTTGGCGCTGCCGGCACGATCTTGCACTACGACGGGACGAGCTGGACGGCCCAGACGAGCGGCACGTTCGAGGAGCTGTATGGCGTCTGGGGAAGCGGTGGTACGGACGTGTTCGCCGTGGGCGGCAGCCTGCTCCATGGGACGCGCTGAGCACCTGCGGGCCGGGGATGTAGCCGTCGGAGCCGTGGCGGCTCTCCGCATTCCCTTCTGGCTCGGGACCGCGCGGCTCAACGAATTGCTCGCCGAGCCCCGGCACGCTAACCGCCGTGGCCGCGATCCGGAGCTCGCCGTGAAGGCCGCGTTCCTCGCGCTGCGCCTCCTCGCCCGCCTGCGGTCCCCCTTGTGGCGGAACACTTGCCTTTACCGCAGCATCGCTCAGTGCCTCGTGCTCCGCAGCTACGGGATCCCCTGTTGCCTCCGGATCGGCGTGACCGCCCCCGCCCCCGCCCCCAACGGCGAGGCCGCATCAATCGACGCGCACGCGTGGGTCGAGCGCCTCGACACGGGCGAGACACTCGCTGTGCCGCGGGGTCTCGCGCTGCTGCGATGACGCACGTAAACCGGGCTCCGCGCCGGGCGCTGAGTCTCGTTGCGGATCACACGCTCGTCGTGCAGGTCGAGTCTCGCCTCGCGCCTCTCGTCGAACGATGGCTTCCACGCCACCTCGAAGAGCCGCCTCCACGTGTGACGCCGCGCGGGACGATCGAGGCGGTCGTAGCGGCTCGAGAGGCGCCGCGCCCCGCGGGAGCCGCGTCGCTCGCGCTCGGCTCCGTTCAGGCATGGCTCCCTGACGAGTCGGGACCCGTCCAGCTGCATGGCCTCGCCGCCGGGAGCTCGGGCACGGTGGATCTCATCTCTCACCGCGCAACCCTGTGGGCCGATCCGGCCGCAGCCGGGTCGGCCGCCGATCTCTACTCGATGCTGACGGTGACCTCGGCGCTGCTGCTCGCGAGCTTGGGGCGCGCGCTGGTGCATGCCGCCGGCGTGGTGGCGCCCGAGGGTGGAGCGTGGTTGCTGGTAGGCGACGCGCGGGCGGGGAAGTCCACGACCTGCGCCAACCTCGTGCGAGTGGGCTGGGCGTACCTCTCCGACGATCAGGTGGTGCTCTCCTCCCAGCCGAGCGGCGTCGTAGTCGAGGGATGGCTGCGTCCGTTTCACCTGGACCGTACGTGGGTGGAGGGAGACGAAGGGGAGCCGGTCGGTGATCGGTGGGAGGTGTTGCCGAGTGCTCTCGCGCCCGATGGCCGGCGGCGGAGCGCGCCGCTTGCAGGCCTGCTCTTTCCGAGCGTCCACCGCGACACACCCACGCAGCTCGCCCCGCTGTCTCCGGGCGAGGCGCTGGCTGGACTGGTGCGCCAATCCCCGTGGCTCTTCGCCTGGCGTGCGACGGCGCCCGCGATGCTCGCGCTGCTGCGCCAGGCGGCCGGAGCGGCGTCGTACCGGCTCCGCCTGGGCGCGGATGCCTACCGCGATGGGGACGGGCTCAGCGCGCGGCTGGCGGCTCTTCAGGGGACTGTCGCGTGACCCGGATCGCCACGCGGGAATCGCTTGGCAAGGCGCCTCGCGCTCGCGGCAATGTGCCAGACCAGGG
>DATDFP010000248.1:0-5696 GCA_036522535.1 Gemmatimonadales bacterium | reverse complement strand
TTTGGCGAGACGTGGACGGCGACGGCCGCCCGGACTTGAGCGTCGTGGGCGAGTGGATGCCGATCACCATCTTCCATAACGCGGGCGGTGGGAAACTCGTCCGCTCGAAGACGCCAGGCCTGGAGCACAGCGAGGGGTGGTGGAATCGCATCATTGCGGGCGACTTCACGGGCCACGGGCGCGTCGACTTCATCGTCGGCAACCTCGGCCTGAACACGCGCTTCCAGGCCTCCGAGTCCGAGCCGGTGACGATGTACGTCAAGGACTTCGACGGGAACGGAACGCCCGAGCAGATCGTGTCGACCTACAATCACGGCACGAGCTACCCGATTGCGATGCGTGACGAGCTGATCAAGGCGCTCCCGTATCTGAAGGTGCGCTACCCCCGATACGAGGACTACGCCCGGCAGACCGTGACCGACATCTTCTCGCCCGCGGAGCTCGCCGGCGCGATCCTCAAGCCGGCGCACACGTTCGCGACCGCGCTGGCACGGAACAACGGCGACGGCTCATTCACGCTCATCCCGCTGCCCCGCGAGGCGCAGCTCGCGCCCGTGTACGGCATTCTCGCCCGAGACTTCGCCGGGCACGGAAAGACGGACCTGCTCGTGGCCGGGAACTTCGACGGCGTCCGGCCGGAGATCGGCCGGATGAGCGCGAGCTACGGAATGTTCTTGCATGGCGACGGAACGGGGCGATTCACTCCGGTCCCCACCTCGCGGAGTGGCTTTTTCGTCCCGGGACAGGCGCGCGACATCCAGCGAGTCAGGACCCGACGGGGCGACCTGTACGTCGTGACCCGGAACAACGATCGCCCACTCGTGTTTCGGTCCTCACCCGCAATCCACCTCTCCCTTCGGGAGAGGAGATCAAGGGGTGAGGACTAGTGCGGCCGCTTCGTCTTGATGACGATCACGCCATTGGCACCGCGCACGCCGTAGATCGCCGTCTCGGCGGGGTCCTTCAGCACCTGGATCGACGCGATGTCGTGCGGGTTGATGCCCTTGAGGCTACCGCCCGCGGCGGCTTGTACCGGCACGTCGTCGATCACGTAGAGGGGCTCGTTGCTTCCGTGGAACGAGCTGACGCCGCGGATGCGAATGGAGACGCCGCCGTCCGGCGTGCGGGACACCATCACCCCGGGAAAGCGGTCCATCAGCAACTCCTCGATCGGCCGGCCGCGCGCGCGCGCGATGTCCTCCTCCGTCATGATCGAGCGGGGAGGCGCGGCCGCCGGTGTCACCGCTTCAGTTTTGCCCTCGTCCGTGGCCTTCGGGTGGGAGCAGGCGGCGACGCAGCCGAGGAGCACCGCGACGAGTCGCTGGGCGTGGGCTGGGCACATGGGTGACCTCCTGGGGGAGCCGTGGGGTCGAGGAAGGGCGGACGCCTCACTGACCCGGGCGCTTGGTCTTGATGATGATCACCCCGTTGGCGCCGCGTACGCCGTACATCGCCTCACCGGCGGGGTCCTTCACCACTTCGATCGAGGCAATATCGTGGGGATTGATCCCGGTGAGGCTGCCGCCGGGTCCGGCTTGGATCTCGACGCCGTCGATCACGTACAGCGGCTCGTTGCTGCCGCGAATCGAGGTGGTGCCGCGGATGCGCACGGCGATGCCGCCGTCGGACGTCCGCGTCACCGTCACGCCCGGAAAGCGGCCCATCAGGACCTGCTCGATCGGCTGGCCGGGCTGGCGCTCAATGTCCTCCGCGGTCACGATCGACCCGCTCGGCGGGCTCGGCGCGCTGGTTCCGGTCCGGTGGACGCATCCCCAACCGAGCCCCACCAAGACCACAGGGAGCAGCACATCGCGCCAGGGAAGCGCCGTCATTTTAACCCCCGGTGGGAGACCGCGACTCTATGGATGAATATACAGGTTTGCTGAGGTTTCGCTCTCATCAGGGCCCCGGTTGCGGGGCCCGGGTCCTTGCTGCGGCTGCCAGCTCGGTCCTGATCGCAGGGATCGCTTCGGCTCAGGACCGGCTGCGCGTCCCGTCGCCCGACGGCCGCAACCAGGTCACGGTCGAGCTTCGCGATGGCTCACTCTTCTACAGCCTCGAGCGCGATGGTCGCGCAGTGCTGCTGCCGTCCCGCCTCGGTTTCCAGTTCCAGGGAGCGGCGCCCCTGCGGGACGGCCTGCGTCTCGTCGACACGACCAGGAGCACCGTCGACGAGACCTGGACGCAGCCCTGGGGTGAGGTCGCCCGCGTGCGGGATCACCACAACGAGCTGAAAGTCTCGGTCACCGAGACCGGAGCTCCCGGCCGACGGTTCACGATGGCGTTCCGCGTGTTCAACGACGGCGTGGGCTTCCGCTACGAATTCCCCAAACAGCCCGAGCTCGACGAGTTCGCCATCACCGACGAGCTGACCGAGTTCGCGCTCGCGGACAACGCCCGCGCCTGGTGGATCGCGTCGAATCGGCCGCGGCTCGACCGCTCCGAGCAACTGTATTCCTCGTCCCCCGTGAGCGTTCTCGACAGCGTGCAGACGCCGCTCACGATGGAGACCCGCGATGGGCGCACCTTCATCGTCATTCACGAGGCGAATCTCGTCGATTACGCCCGGATGAACCTGCGCGGCCCGCGCATGGAGAGCCGGACCCTGCACGCAGACCTCGCGCCCTGGGCGGACGGGATCAAGGTGCGCGGGCACACCCCGTTCGTGACGCCGTGGCGCACCATCCAGCTCGCCGACCGGGCCACCGACCTCGCGCCGTCGGTGCTCGAGTTGAATCTCAATCCGCCCGACGTGCTGCCGAGCACCGACTGGATCAAGCCGATGAAGTACGTCGGCATCTGGTGGGGCATGCACATCGGCACCATGACCTGGAGCTCGGGACCCAAGCACGGCGCTACGACGGCCAACACGAAGCGCTACATCGATTTCGCAGCCGCGAACGGCTTCGGCGGCGTGCTGGTCGAGGGCTGGAACGTCGGCTGGGACGGCGACTGGATCCAGAACCGGAACGCCTTCTCGTTCACGCGGGCATATCCCGACTACGATCTGGCCGAGGTGGCCCGCTACGCCCACGAGAAGGGCGTGAAGCTGATCGTCCACAACGAGACGTCGGGAGGGATCGAGAACTACGAGCGGCAGATGGACAGCGCCTTCGCGCTGTACCACTCGCTCGGCCTCGACGCAATCAAGACGGGCTACGTCACGGACCTGACCAGCGAAGGCCACTCCCACTGGGGCCAGTACATGGTGCGGCATTACCGCCACGTGATCGAGAAGGCGGCGCAGTACGGCATCATGCTCGATGTCCATGAGCCGGTCCACGACACCGGCGAGCGCCGCACCTACCCGAACATGATGAGCCGCGAGGGCGCGCGGGGACAGGAGTACAACGCGTGGGGCGGGGAGGGGGGCAACCCGCCGGAGCACGAGACGATCCTGTTCTTCACGCGCATGCTCGCCGGGCCCATGGATTTCACGCCGGGGATCTTCGACATCCTCATCGAGCGTGGCACGGGAAGGCCGCGACGTCCCGAGGAGCCCCGCGTACGCACCACGCTCGCGAAGCAGCTGGCGCTTTACGTGGTCCTCTACTCGCCCCTCCAAATGGCGGCGGACCTCCCTGAGAACTACGAGCACCAGCCCGCGTTCCAGTTCATCCGCGACGTGCCGGTCGACTGGGACACCACGCGGGTGCTCGCCGGCAAGATCGGCGATTACGTAGTGGTCGCCCGCCGGGAGAAGAACAGCCCAAGCTGGTACCTGGGCGCCATCACCGACGAAGAAGCGCGCACCTTCGACATCCCGCTGTCATTCCTCACTCCAGGGCGGAAGTATGTCGCGGAGATCTACGCGGATGGCCCGGGCGCGCATTGGCTCACGAACCCGCTGCCCGTCGCCATCTCGCGGCGCCCGGTGGACGCGACGTCGCGGCTACATCTCGTGCTGGCTCCGGGAGGCGGGCAGGCCATCCGCATCCGGCTAGCGCGATAGTGCGGCAGGTAATGACGCCCAGGGGCATGCCGGCGGTGCCGTGGGGCGGTCGCTCCGGCTCGGCGAAATCGGCTCCGGCGACCGGTGGCCCCTGCGGTTCGGCTCCTTGACAACCACCCCCCCCACACCTGGGAGCCTCACCTCCGGGGCCACCGGTCGCGTCGCCGATTCCGCCTGGCGCGAGGAGCAGACCGGCGATGTGACAGCGGCGTCGAGGGGCGGTCCCGGAGGCGAAGACGCAAGGGGTTGGGTGGGGCGGCTGTCAAGCGTCCCGAGCCGGAGGGACCGCCCCTCGACGCCGCTGGAGGCGATTCTCGAACCCTCGGCGCTGCTGCTCGCCGCGGCGATGGCGCTCGGGGGCTGCAACCGCGCCCGCGCGCCGCGGCTCTTCGAGCTGCTGCCGCCCGAGCGGACCGGCGTCACGTTCGCCAACCGCCTGCCCGACGACACCGCGTTCAACATTCTCAGCTACATGTACCACTACGACGGCGGCGGCGTCGCGGTGGGCGACATCAACAACGACGGCCTCCCGGACCTCTACTTCACGGCGAACATCGGCCCCAACCGGCTCTACCTGAACAAAGGGGATTACCGGTTCGAGGACATCACCGACCGGGCCGGTGTGGCGGACTCCGAGGGCTGGAAGACCGGTGTCACGATGGCTGACGTCAACGGGGATGGGTACGTCGACATCTACGTCTCGGCCGTCGACCACCTCAGAATGCGCGGCCGCAATGTCCTCTACATCAATAACGGCGACGGCACCTTCACCGACCGGACCAAGGAGTACGGACTGGATTTCGCCGGCTATTCCACCCAGGCCCTCCTCTTCGATTTCGACGGAGACGGCGATCTGGACATGTACCTGCTCACCCACTCCCCTCACCCTGTGCGCGCGGCTGGCCCGCACCCCCAGGGCGGGCCGCACCCGGGGACCGGTGACCGCCTCTACCGGAACGACGGGGGCTATTTCGTCGACGTGAGCGACCGGGCGGGCATCCACCGCGGCGCCGCTCGGTACGGCCTGGGCGTGGTCGCGAGCGACCTGAACTCGGATGGCTGCCCCGACCTGTACGTCGCCAACGACTTTCAGGAGGACGATTTCCTCTACTTCAACAACTGCGACGGCACGTTCACCGAGTCCATCGCCACCGCCGTGGGACACACGAGCCACGCATCAATGGGCGTCGACGCCGCCGACTTCAACAACGACGGCCGGCCGGACCTCGTGGTGCTGGACATGCTGCCCGAGCAGGAGAGGATCCTCAAGACCTCGGCCAATGCCGAGAGCTTCGATGTCTATATCCAGAAGCTCCAGGCCGGCTATCACCCGCAATACGCCCGCAACACCCTGCAGCTCAATCGCGGCCACGCGGGAGGAACGACACGTTTCAGCGAGATCGGCTATCTCGCCGGCGTGTATGCGACCGATTGGAGCTGGGCCCCGCTATTCGCCGACCTGGACAACGACGGCTACAAGGACCTCTTCATCACCGCGGGGATCTATCACCGGCCCAACGACCTGGATTACCTGAACTATGTGGGCAACCCTGTCATCCAGGCATCGCTCGCCGACGGGGTCGGGGGCCTGGCCCGGACCCTCATCAAGAAAATGCCCCAGGTCCCGATTCCCAACTATGCCTACCACAACAACGGAGATCTGACGTTCACGAACCAGGCGGAGACCTGGGGTTTGGGAGAGCGGGGTTTCTCGAACGGCGCCGCCTACGTCGACCTGAACAAC
>DATDFP010000247.1:0-10664 GCA_036522535.1 Gemmatimonadales bacterium | reverse complement strand
GGGGTACCAGCGACCCATCGAGCCCCGGCGCAGGAGAAGACTCTCTCGACCCGAGACGACGAGCAGACGACCATCCGGCAGCCAATCGATGCAGAATGGAAGGTCAAACTGGGTGCGGATTACGACTCCCGGTTGCCATCCTTGCTCCTGAATTTCCGGTCCCGGAATCTCACGGGCGGGCTGCTTGCGCACGAGGGGGATCGGGCGTAGAATCAGCCCGGCTTGAAAAACTGACGAGCTGCGGGTGGGGCATCTCGGAAGCCGGTGCGAATCCGGCGCGGCCCCGCCACTGTGAGAGGCCCGAGCGAGACTCGGTTTGCCCGCTCAGCAGTGCCACTGGGGATTCCCCGGGAAGGCGAGCGAGGCAGCCTCAAGCCAGGAGACCTGTCCACCCCGCGCCCAGACAGCGCCCTTCGTAGGGAAGGGACGCGGGCTTCCGTTTCGGCGTCGCTCACGGACCCCGTCCCTCCCTCCCGGGTGCATTGGACGGGGTTGTCGTATGCGCCATGCTCGCGCGGGACGAGCGGCCCTCATTGCGGTTGTCCTTCTCTCCGACTTCGCGTGCACGCGCGAAGCGAAACCGCTTCGCCGAGATGGGCGAGGCACCCGGGCATGTGGCGACGCAGGGCTGGAAGTCCGCCGACCGGCCGCGCGCATCGTCTCGTTACTCCCTTCGGTCACCGAGATCCTCCTCGCGCTCGGCGCCGGCGACCGGCTCGTCGCGCGCACGGATTACGACACGGATTCCACCCTCATCCAGCTGCCCTCCGTGGGCGGCGGCCTCAATCCCAGCCTCGAACGGTTAAGCGTCCTGCGCCCGGACCTCGTGGTCGCCTGGGCAGGCGACCAGTCGCTGGATCGGCTGGCCGGCCACGGCGTTGTCGTCTATCGGCCGCAGAGTCAAACGCTCGCGGACGTGCAGTGCGCGATGCTCCGGCTGGGCCGGGCCCTCGGTCTCGAGACTGCTGCGGACTCCCTCACCAGGGCGATCGACGGCGAGCTGGAAGGGGTCCGCCGCGCCGTACAGGGACGGCCGCGGCCCAGCGTGTTCTACGTCGTGTGGTTCGACCCGCCGATGACTGCAGGACCCGGCACGTACCTCGATGAGCTGATCGACATCGCCGGCGGCCGGAACGCCTTCGCCGATGCGCCCAATCCGTGGCCGACCGTGAGCCTGGAGGCAGTCCTCCGCCGTCAGCCGGCCATCGTCATCGTCCCGCGAGGCGCCGAGCGCAGCGCTCGTCTGCGGAGCACTCCGGGTTGGCGGGACCTCCGTGCGGTACGAACCGGTCGCGTGATCGAGGTGGACGCGGGCGTGTTCAACCGGCCGGGTCCTCGAGTGGGAGCGGCGGCAAGCACCTTGGCGGGCCTGCTCCATCCCGAAGCGTTTCTCGCCCGGGCCACACCGTGAGCGTCAGGACCTCCGTCGGTCTGCCGTTGCTGGCGCTCTTCCTCGGCGTCGCGCTCGTGGCGAGCCTCGCCGTCGGAGCGGCGCGGCTGCCGATCGGCGAGGTGATTGCCACCCTCGCCGGCCGCGGCGACGACACCAGCCGCGCGATCATTCTGGACCTGCGCCTCCCCCGGGCGGTACTCGGCGCGCTGGTCGGCGCCGCGCTCGCGGTGAGCGGCGCGGTCTTTCAAGCGCTGCTCCGCAACCCCCTGGCCGAACCGTACGTGCTCGGCGTCTCAGGCGGCGCCGCGGTAGGCGCGGTGGGTGCCGTGGTCCTGGGGTGGTCGGCGCGCTCGCCCTGGGCGTTGCCGCTCGCCGCGTTCGCTGGAGCCCTGCTCGCCATCTGCGCGGTCCTCCGGATCACCGCACGAGTCGCCCGAGCGCTCGACGTGCGGGTGCTCCTCCTGACCGGGGTCATCGTCGGCGCGTTCTTCAATGCGATCATCCTGCTCTTCCTCACGTTCGCCGACGTGGAGCGGTTTCGGTCTGCGGTCTTCTGGCTGATGGGAGGGCTCGCCGACGCGACGTGGTCCAGCTGTGTGGTACTCGCCGCCTATCTCCTTCCGGCGGCGTTCGTGCTGGTCCTCCTCGCACGACCGCTGAATGCGCTCTCCGTGAGTGAGGAAACCGCGCTCTACCTTGGGATTCGCCTGGCACGCCTCAAGGCGGCCGCGTACCTGCTCACCTCGCTTCTCGTAGCCGCGACTGTCGCGGTGAGCGGCGTCGTGGGGTTCGTCGGGCTCATCGTTCCGCACGGAGTGCGGCTCGTGTGGGGGAGCGAGCATCGCGTTCTCTTGCCGGCCGCGCTGCTCGCCGGCGGCTGCTTCGTTCTGGTCGCGGACAGCATCGCGCGTACCCTGGCGGCGCCTGCCGAGCTGCCACTCGGCGTCGTCACGGCGCTCGTTGGGGTTCCCCTGTTCGCGATGCTGCTGCAGCGGAAGGCTGGGCGAGAGGCCGAGGTCTGTCCTCCGGCGGACGAGCATGCGTGACCGCGTTCTAGCCGCTTCCCCGTTTGCCACCCCCGTGTTCGAGGCGCGGCAGTTGTGTTTCTGGTATCGCGGCGCCTCACGCCCGGTCGTCGCCGACGTCGACCTGAGGGTGCCGCCTGGCGGTCTGTACGCGATCCTGGGGCCCAATGGCTCGGGGAAGTCGACGTTGGTCCGGCTGCTCCTGGGTGCGCTCTCGCCCGAGCGTGGCACGGTCCTCTACGCCGGCCGAGCGGTCCGCGCATGGCCACGGCGCACGCTCGCGCAGCAGGTCGGCGTGGTGCCGCAGGCCCAGGCGGTCGCCTTCCCGCTCACGGCGCATCAGTTCGTCGCCATGGGACGCTATCCCCATCTCGGGCTCCTGACTCGCGAATCGGCGACAGACCGGCGGGCGATCGACCGGGCCATGGAACGCTGCAACGTCGCCGATCTCGCGCAGCGGCAGTTCGGGACGCTGTCGTGCGGCGAGCGCCAGCGAGTGCGCATCGCCCGGGCGCTCGCCCAGGAGCCGTCCGTTCTGATCCTCGATGAGCCGACGGCGTCGCTCGACATCCGACACGAGATGGCGACGCTCGAGCTGCTGCGTCAGCTCGTGACTCGCGAGGGCGTCACCGTGCTGGTCGTGACCCACAACCTGAACCTCGCCGCTCGCTACGCTCACCGCCTGCTGCTGATGAGCCAGGGCCGCGCGGTCGCCGAGGGGCCGCCCGGCAAGGTGCTCTCGCGCGGCACCGTGGAACAGGTCTACGCGTGGCCGGTCGCGGAAACGGTGCACCCCGGCCCGGGGCATGATACTGGAGCCCCGCAGATTCTGCCCCTGGCGTGGGAAAGCGGAGACACTGGACCGTCACGCCAACTGCAACCGAGGATACCAACACCAGGAGAGACCGAGCGATGAACAGCAGGAGTCACCGGGCGGCGCGCATCGCGCTCGCCCTGGTCTCAGGCCCGGGGCCGCTCGGACTTGCGGCCCAGGCCCCACCGGCCAACGCCTCTCAGGACACGACCAAACAGAAGCGGCCCGTAGTGCTCAAAGAGGTCGTCGTCACCGCGACCCGGGTCGCGGTCCCGGCCGTGACAGCCGGCGTCACCGTGTTGCGGGGCGACGCGCTGCGTGCCCGGGGCGTGGAATACGTGCTGGATGCCCTGCGGGAAGTGCCCGGCGCCGCCGTGGTGCAGACCGGCTCGTTCGGCGGGCTCACGTCCCTCTACCTCCGCGGCGGGAACGCCAACTTCGTCCGCGTGTTGATCGATGGGGTCCCGGTCAACGATCCCGGCGGGGCCTTCGATTTCGCGAATCTGACGACCGAAAACGTGGACCGGATCGAGATTGTGCGGGGGCCGGCGAGCGTGCTGTACGGCTCGGACGCGGTCACCGGTGTCGTGCAAATCTTCACCCAACGGGGCGGCGGAGAGTCGCGGGCGACCGCCAGCGTGCGCGCCGGGACGTACGGAACGACTGACCTCGAGACCGGTCTCCTGGGCGGGACGGGGCCGGCCAGTTATTCCGTGGATCTTGCGCAGGTCACGACCAACGGGATCTACGCCTTCAACAATCAATACCGGCACACGCAACTGAGTGGCCTCATTGATCTCGCGCCCGACGCCAGCCGCACGGAGGCCCGACTCAGCCTCCATTACTCGGACGACAAATACCATGTCCCCACCAACGGTGCCGGGCAGGTCGTCGACCGGAATGCCTTCCAATTTGGCGAGAAGGCCACGCTCGGCCTCGAGCTCGGCCGGTTCTTCAGCCCGCGCGTCGAGGGCCGATTGGTTCTCGCCAGCAACGCGACGGATGGGGGCTTCGATAACCAGCAGGACGGGCCGTCGGACACGCTGGGGTTCTACGCCAATCAGAGCGTCGACGCCATCCGCCGGCGGAGCGCCGAGGGCCGCGCGAACTTCTACCTGCCGCAGAGCGTGGTGGTGACGACGGGCGCTCAAGTCGAGCAGGAGAAGGAGCGGAGCTTTGACGAGTCCCAAAGTCAGTTCGGCCCGTCGAACGGGTCCTTCGATGTCCGGCGCGCCAACCGGGCGGCCTACGTTCAGGTCCTCCGCGGCGCAGCGCGCGGCCTCGCCTTGAATCTGGGCGTGCGGCTCGACGACAACGACGCCTTCGGCACGTTCGTCACTTCCCGGGGCGGCGTGGCCTACCGGCTGCCTCCCGGCACCGGCGTGCGTGCCGCCTTCGGCACGGGGTTTCGAGAGCCCACCTTCTTCGAGAATTACGCGCAAGGATTCGTCACGGGCAATCCGAACCTCCACCCCGAGCGTTCTCGCAGCTGGGAGGCCGGCGTCGACCAGCAACTCGGCGGACCGTTGTCGCTGTCGCTGTCCGCGACGTATTTCAATCAGCGGTTCCGGAACCTGATCGATTACACGGCCTCACCCCCCAGTCCCGGCGCTCCCAACTATTTCAACATCGCGACGGCGGACGCTGATGGCGTCGAAGTCGCAACGCACGCCGCCATGCCCATGGGCGTGAGCGTGGGATTGAGCTACACCTACCTGCGCACTCGCGTGACGAACCCGGGCTTCGACACGAGCGAGACCGCGCTCTTCGCCCGGGGCGACCGGCTGCTGCGCCGTCCGACTCACGCGGCAAGCTTGCGTGTCGGGTACGGCGTGCCGGGTCGAGGGAGCGTCAATGCGGCGGCGAGCTACGTGGGCGATCGCGACGACCTCGATTTCGCCGCGGGCAAACGCGTGTCCCTCCCGTCCTACACCATCATCGACCTGGCTGCGGAGTACGACCTCGTCGCCCTGGACCGAGGGAGGCGGGCCCTGGCGCTGTCCGCCCGCCTCAACAATGCGTTGGACGAGCAATACGCAGCCGTCCTAGGCTTCCGCTCGCCGGGCAGGAGCGTGTTGATCGGGGTGCGAGTCGGCTACGGGCTCTGAACGCGATGCTCCGTCGTCTGGGAGGTTCCCTGCTCGCGGCCCTCGGGTTCCTCACCGTACTGCCGGTCGCGTGTCGGGGGACGGCCGCAAGGGAGCGCGCGTGGGGCTGGGCGACGGCATGGTTTCCGGTGGTCGGGCTGCTCATTGGGGCGATCCTCTACGCCGCCATGGGCCTCCCCGTCTCTGCTGGTCCGCGGGCGGCTCTGGTCCTCGCGCTGTGGGTCGGACTGAGCGGAGGGCTACACGAAGATGGATGGGCAGATTGCCTCGACGCCGCCTTCGCCGTCACGAGCCGCGAGCGCCGACTCGAAATTCTCAAGGACCCCCACATCGGGGCGCACGGGGCGAGCGGTCTCGCGATCTTGCTGCTCCTCCGTTTCGCGGGATTGACCGCAGTCCCAGCGAGCGCAGTGCTCGCGGCGCCGGTGGTCGGGCGCTGGGCGATGGTGCTCTCACTCGCGCTCACCCCTCCGGCGCGACGGAGCGGTCTTGGCGCGCGCTTCGCCGTGAGCGCTCGACCGGTCGCCGCGACCCTCGCCGCTGCCATGGTGTTCGGCGGGCTCGCCCTGGTGTTCTCGCCCGGACGCCTCCTTGCCGCATGGAGCCTGGGAGCCGCCACCGCTTGGGCGTGCGCTCTGTTTCTGAGCCGCCGGTTCGGTGGTTTGACGGGGGATGGGCACGGGGCGGTGGGACTTGCCGCCGAGCTCGCGGCGCTCTGGGCCTTCCTGCCGTTGTCTGCCAGCGCTGGAGCGCACCATTAGCCCGCCGATGATCATGTCGTCAGGACCCGGGGAGGAGCGACCATGGCCCTGAAGGATCCTACGCGCCCGGTGGAGGAGCGCCCGCTCCACCCCCGCGCACCCCGCCCGAAGCAGCGTACCGTGCGATCGTACCGGGTGCCGCCGCGGGACAAGCGGCACGGACTGGTCGTCGTTCATACGGGCGACGGCAAAGGCAAGACCACGGCGGCGCTCGGCATCCTGCTGCGCGCGACGGGGCGCGGGATGAAAGTGGCGATGCTGCAATTCATCAAGACCGCGGAAGTGGAGCAAGGGGAGCACATGGGCGCCCGCCGTCTGGGCGTCGAGATCGTGCCGCTAGGCGGTGGCTTCACGTGGCTGAGCGAAAACATCGAGGCAGACCGCGAACTCGCCCGCGTGGCCTGGCAGCGCTGCGTCGCGGTGCTCGCGTCGGGCGAATACGACGTGGTGATTCTGGACGAGCTGACGTACGCGCTTGCGTACGGTTGGCTCACCCACGAGGAAGTCTTCGACGCCCTGCAGCGTCGACCCACCGGCACGCACGTGGTCATCACCGGGCGGCTGGCCACGCCTGAGCTCATCGGCTTTGCGGATCTCGTAACCGAAATGCGCGAGGTAAAACATCCCTATCGCGAGCGCGGCCTGGGCGCCCAACCGGGGATCGAGCTGTAAATGCGCCCGCCGGAGAACGTCGCCTCACTCATCGCGTCTATCGAGCCCGCCCACCGGGCGGACCCGGCTCTCGTCCGCGAGCGGCTCGATCATTTGACCAAGCCGCCCGGGAGCCTCGGCCACCTGGAGGATTTGGCGCTCCGGCTGGCACTCATCTATGGCGATCCGCCTCCGGCCTTGCGGCGCCGGGTGGTGTTCGTCCTGGCGGCCGACCACGGCGTCGTGCAGCGCGGCGTGAGCGCCTATCCCGCGGCGGTCACGGCGCAGATGTGCCGCAACTTCGCGGCGGGCGGCGCGGCGATTAACGCGATCGCTCGAACGGTGGGCGCCGAGGTGGTCGTGGTGGACATCGGGGTGGATGCCGACCTTGGAGATCTGCCCGGGGTGTTGCACCGCAAAGTCCGCCGCGGCAGCCGGGATCTCGCATCCGAGGCCGCGCTCACGCGAGAGGAGGCCGCCAGGGCGATTCTGGTCGGTGCCGGGCTGGTCGCCGAACGGGCGGACACGGTGGATCTCGTCGCCCTGGGTGAGATGGGGATCGGCAACAGCACGGTCGCCAGCGCGTTGACGGCGGCCCTGACCGGCCGCGCGGCTGCCGAAGTCGTGGGACCGGGGACCGGCGTAGCAGGCGACCGCTTGGCTCATAAGCGCGCCATCGTCGAGTGCGCCGTGGGCCGGATAGCGGCCGAGGACGACCCGTTCGAGATCCTGCGGCAGGTCGGCGGCCTCGAGCTCGCGGGGCTCGCAGGCGTCGTGTTGGGTGCAGCGCATGCACGCCGCGCGGTGGTCGCCGATGGGTTCATCGCCACGGCCGCCGCGCTGGCGGCCACGCGCCTTTGCCCAGCCGCCCGGGACTATCTGTTCGCCTCCCACCGGTCCGCCGAGCCGGGACACCGGGCCTTGCTCGAAGCGCTGGCGCTACGCCCGCTCTTGGACTTGGAGCTGCGCCTGGGCGAGGGGACGGGCGCTGCGCTCTGCCTCCCGCTGCTCGATGCGGCGGGGGCCATCCTCCGCGAGATGGCGACGTTCACTTCAGCTCGGGTGTCGGGCGCGACATGCGCCTGATCCTGGTCACCGGGGGTGCGCGGAGCGGAAAGAGCGCCTACGCTCAACGCCGGAGCCTGGAGCTGGGGGGCGATGACGTCACCGTGATCGCCACCGCCCGCCCCTGCGACGAAGAGATGGCGCGACGCATTGCGCGCCATCGCGCCGCGCGCCCGGCGCACTGGCGCACAGTAGAGGTTCCTACCAACGCGAGCGTGGCCGTGCAGGCTGCGGCGACAGGCGTAATCCTCCTCGACTGCATCACCGTGCTGCTCGCAAACGTTCTTTTGGAGGCAGAGGCCGGAGACGAGGAAGCTGCGCTCGCCGCGATGGCTACCGAGACGAGCGCGCTCCTGGAAGCCGCAGCGGCCCGCGAGGGCACGCTCATCGCGGTCACGAACGAGGTGGGGCTGGGGATCGTTCCCGACGGCAAACTCGGGCGCTGGTTTCGAGACGGGCTGGGCATGGCGAACCAGCGACTGGCGGGCCCGGCCCAGGAGGTGGTGCTGCTCGTGTGCGGACTTCCGATGCCACTCAAGCCTCGAGTAGGAGGCGCGATGCATACCCGCGTTCGGTTCGAGCCGGACGATACCTGACGTGACGGAGTTAGCGTTGCTCGACGTCCGAGCTCGCGCAAAATGGCGCGCGTGGCTCGCAAAGCACCACAAATCGAGTCGCGGAGTCTGGCTCGTATTTCACAAGGCCCACACGGGCGTGAAATCGCTGCCGTACGAGGACTTCGTTCGCGAAGCGCTCTGCTTCGGTTGGATCGACAGCCTGGTGAAGCGACTCGACGACGATCGCTTTGCGATCAAGGTGACGCCGCGCAAACCTGCCAGCAAATGGTCGGACATCAATCGCCGGCGCTGGATGGAACTGAACAGCGCCGGGTTGCTCAGGCCGCCCGGCTTGGCTGCGGCTCCCACAGCGAACAAGTACGCGGCGAAGCCCAAGATTCCCGAGCTGCCGGGTTACATCGCGAAGGCGATCCAAGCCGATCCGAAAGCGTGGAGCTTCTTTCAAAAGCTGCCACGAACCGAGCGCCGCAACTTTGTCGTCTGGATCTGCATCGCAAAACGTCCTGAGACTCGCGCGCGGCGCATCCACGAATCGATTGAACTGCTCGCGGCGGGCAAGAAGCTCGGTCTGAAGTAGGCACGCCGGGCTCCGCACAGCGCCTTGCGGTCCTTGAAGATCCGCATTCCGCGACCGTGAGCGGGACGTCGCTCGACCTCGCTCAAGTCAGCCCCGCCGCCACGCCGCGACGATCTCCAGGATTCCCTCCGCCGGCTCATCCGTTGTCTCCCACTCCACCGGCGAGCCCGCGTCGAGCAGCAACTTTCCCACGGCTGCGAAGTCCCTCCCCTCGCGGTGCTGGGTTCGCGATCCCTCTGCCGCCCAGATCAAGGGCTGCCCCTTGAACTCCCGGTCACGCACGTGCACCGACGCCCCGTGTGCGAGTAGAACCCGCACCGCGTCGGGCCATCCCTCCATCGCAGCCGAATGCAGCGCCGTCTTGCCGATCCCGGCGTCGGGGCGGTTCGGGTCGAAGCCACAGGCCAGCATCGCTTCGAGTGCACGGACGTCCCCGCGCTCGGCCGCCCGGTGCAATGCGATGTAATGGTCGTCGGTGATCTGGTCGCGCAGGCCGGGGTTCTTGGCGAGCAGCGCCTCCGCCGCCGCGCGGCGCCCTAGACTGCACGCCGCGACGAGGCGGTCCACCTCGGACAGCTCCGGTGACGCGCCGTGCTCGAGCAGCCAGTCCGCCACCGGGCGGTTGCCATTCAGCTCGGCGACCGCGTACGGTGTCCGGCCGTCGGCGCGCGTGCGGCCGATCTCTGCCCCATGGGCCGCCATCGCCTCGGCCAGCGGCACGTCCCACGCGCGTGCCACCACATGCAACGGCGTCTCGCCGTTCTCGGCGAACACGGCGTTCGGATCGGCGCCGTGCTCGAGTAGCCAGACCACCCCGTCGGGCGTACTGCTCCAGTTGAGGATCGCGTACAGCGACGTCGAGCCGTCGGTGGCCCACGCCTGATCGACATTCGCGCCATGCGCGAGCAGCGCTTCGAGCACCGGGATGTCTCCGGCGCTGGCGGCCATCGGGAGGGTGACGCCGTCGTTGGGATCCGCGCCGGCGTCGAGCAGCGCTTCGACGAGCGGCAGCGACCGCGCGACGCGAGATGCCCCCCACAGCACCGGTCGGCGCACGTTGTGATGCAGCCAGGGGAAGCGGGTGTTGGGATCGGCGCCGAGGGCGATGAGCCGCCGGGCGATCGCGGCGAGGCCCGCCGCACGCTCGCGTGAATCGTGCGCCATCGCCGTATAGCAGACATAGTGGATCGGCTCCCAGCCACGCGGTCCGCCCGGTTTCAAGGCGAGTGAGGGATCGCGTTCGAGCCGAGCGTTCAGGATGTTCGCGTCACCCAGAACGAGCGCCGTGTGGAGATTCGCGGTCGCGATCCGCGGGTACAGGGCAAGCATCCGCTCGGCCCGATCGCGGCGGCCGTCCGTCGCCGCTTCCAGGAATTCGTCGAGGGCGGCGTCGAACTCGAGCGTCACCGCTTCGACGTGGTCGCGCAACTTGTTCCAGGAAGGGAAGCCGTACTCGCGCGCGATCATCGTCTGCGCATCGTGCAGCGCGGGCGCCTTGCCCGCCTGGAGAAGCTCCTTCGCCTGACGTTTGAGCTGGTCGAGGTTGGGACGGGGGGGGAGCTGCTTGGCTGCCATAGAACCTCCATGCTGAACGCCGGCGGTCCGCAAGCCGGCCAGCACGGAGACAGCCGTGCAGGGATCTCGATCAGCAGGGTGGACTCAGTCCTTCGCGCGGACCCGCATGCGCCCCGA
>DATDFP010000246.1:0-7537 GCA_036522535.1 Gemmatimonadales bacterium | reverse complement strand
GTTCGGATGCCTGGTGCCGGCCAAACAGGCCGAGCGAGACCGGGTGACGGACTGCGCGCCCGCCGTTGCGGTCGCCTGGCTGGCGCAGCAGAGCCTCAGCCGAGCCCGAGTCGGCGCCGCGCCGCAGCGGGGGTAATGACCACGAGGTGATCGAGCGCCGTGCCCCGGGCCGAACGCAGGCGCAGCGTGTCCACCAGACCGCGCCACCGGCCCCCGGCCAGGCCGTCGGCGAGGATCGCCGCACCCTGCGCCGCCGCCTTGGCGACCCGAGCGAATCCCTGCAGCCGGCGTACAGGCGCGATGCTCTCGAGCCCCGCCTCGAGCCGCTCCCACACGCCGGGTTCCGCCAGCGCGCGCCCCGACAGAAGGATCTCCCGAGGGGCGGGGACCGACACGAGGAGGCTCCGCACCGCCTTCAGCGCTCCTTCGACGAACGCGTCGAGTGCCAGGGTCTCGCGCGATGGATCCGCTTCGGCCGCCGACCGGGCTCCGCCGCGGAACAGCATCGCCTTCGTGATCTCGCCGGCCAGGTAGGCCACCTCGCCGTCGAGCGCGCCGGGCGAGCGCCAGCCGATCGGCCCGCTCGTGCCTCCCAGGCCGTCCACGATGCGGCCGTCGCGTACCGCAGCCGCGGCGCTGAACGCCCCGCCCAGCTCGAGCATTACGAAGGACGTCTCGTCCGGTGGGCAGCCGAGTCGTTGTGATTGGTCTGCGGCGCCGAGCGCCGCGACCGCGACCTTGTCCGCCGTGCCCATGTCCACGCGGTTCAGCTTGCGATGGCTCGGCACCGTGTCCAGGTGAATCACGCCGGGGGTGTACACCACGGGGAGCCCCGATCGGGCGAGCGCCGCGGCGAGGTGGCGCAGCCCCCCGATGCCGCCCGCCTCGCCCGGAGCGGCGAGGTAAGCGAGCCTCAAGTCCTCCTCGGTGGCCGCCGCTGCCGGGATCAGGGGCAGGCCGTAGCCCGACGGGCCGGCGATCAAGTCGAGGGGGGCCGCGCTCGCGAGCAGCGCGACGAAGGCGTCCGGATCGGCGAGCGCTTCGGTCGTGGGGATGGAGCGGTCCAGCCAGAGTGCGCCGTCGTCGAGCCCGCAGACGTCGACGCTCACAGTGCCGGGGTCGACGCCCAGGACTCGCGGCATGGCCGCTCAGGCTGGTTGCCGGACGAGTTCCCGCGCCACGTCCGCGATTGTCTCCGCGTCCAGGACGAGTTCGTTTCGCGTGAAGAGGCGCGCAACGCAGGCC
Source organism: Gemmatimonadales bacterium (assembly GCA_036522535.1). Classification (GTDB taxonomy): domain Bacteria; phylum Gemmatimonadota; class Gemmatimonadetes; order Gemmatimonadales; family GWC2-71-9; genus AG12. The sequence goes on along the minus strand of DATDFP010000246.1, from coordinate 6,292 downwards.
TTGTGGAGCTTGGTCTTGAAGTTCCCGACCCCGAACGCTCCGAAGACCGTGACCCCGTCCCTCACGGCGCCTGCGTCCTGCACATCCACTCCCTCGATTCCCAGCGGGGGGACCGCATTCAAGTCGACCGCGACCCTGAGCGCCTTCTGGGCGGTCCAGGCGGGCTTGGGGACCATCTGGATCCCCGCCGCTCCCGCGTTCACCAGGATCTCGACTCCGTCAATCATCTGCGAGAGCTGCGAAGGGTCCGCGAGCGTGGCGCAACCGATCCGGACGTTGAAGCGGGCGTTGACGAACTGGCGCGCTTTCTCGGCCTGCTCGGCCCTGCGCGAGGAGAGCGTGACGTGCGCACCGCCCTTGGCGAGGAGCCCGGCCACGCGCTGGCCCACCGGACCCGTGCCCCCGAGCACCAGCGCCTTCTTGCCGTTCACGTCACCGAGCACCTCCTCGGTTTTTACGACGGCGGCGACCGCGGTGGTGTTCGATCCGTTCGAGTCGAGCATGATCGACACCTTGAATGGTGGGAACATCGAGTCCACAGCCAGGGCGAGCAACTGCTCGCCCGCCGCCATGTTGGTCCCCCCGATCCAGACCGCCGTGTTGTGGAGATCTTTCGGGCCGCGCGTGAACAGGCAGCCGTAAATGAGGTCGCGGACATCGGACTCGGTCACGCCGCCGTAGCTCATCACCACGTCCGCGCCCGCGTCGTAGGCCACCACCTGATCGAACACGCTCGGCAGCCGCGAGCTGTCGAGCTGCAGCAGGAGCTTGCGCATTCGAGGTTCCGGCTCCGGGGTATCGAAACTCTAGAAAACGGTCGAGGGGCGGCCACACCACCGCCCCCCGACCCTCGCATCCAGCGACCGCCGGGGCTTTAGCTCTTGTCGGCCCCGCCCGCGAACGGGTGCGTGGCGGTCTTCGCCCCGCTGATCACCGCGTCGACCCTCGGCTGGCTCTTCAGGGCGCGCTCGATCGATTCCTTCGTCGCCCGGTAGTTGTAGTCGAAGATCTTCTTCTCGTTCTTCGCCTCCCAGTGGATGAACACGCCGACCAGGATGCAATAATCGTCCACCCGGTCCCGTGGGATCACGCCCGAGGAGACGCTGTCCACGACCGCGCGGGCCACCGCCGCCTGCGCCGGGCCGAACATCTGCACCGCCTGGGTCGCATTCTTGATCGTCACCTTGTTGAAGAGGATCGTGTCCGGCTTCGCCGGCAGGTTGGGCGCGACGACGGCGAGCAGATGCGTGAAGCCGTCGGTGTTGGTCGACAGCGCGTGCGTGAATGCCGCTCCGGCATGGCCCTGCTTCGACCCGATGATCAGGTCGATGTGGGCGACTTCATTTCCTTCGCCTACCAGTGATTCGCCGATGAAGAAATCCGCTGGCATACTTAACCTCCCGTCCGGATGTGGTTCACGAAGTCCACTGCTGGTGGTCACGAATGCGGTATTCGGAGCGGCGTGGCCTGAGGGTGCTGGGTAAGCCACGCAGTCCCGCCTTTGTGTAGCTCTTAGGGAACCGTATCGATGGGAAGCTAACCTGCCCGCCGCCCCCCGGAGTGTCAAGTCCGGGGAGAGACCGCCAAATGGAACTTTTCGAGGGCTACTCGGCCCCGCCCCCCGCCGCGAGGCGCCACACTTCGTCCGCGAGCCACTCGAGGCGCTGCTGCGCGTAGTCCAGCTCGGCCGGCGTCATGTCCTTCGAGCGCCGGGCGGTGTCGCGTGCGTGTGCGATCAGATCGTCCAGCACTTCGCGCAGCGGCCGGTTCGTGCGACGCTCGAGCGGGGCGCGCGGGTTCATGCGGTCTGGATGCCGAGGGCGCGGTCGTCGGCCCGTTGGAACTCGTCCGCCGCCGCCCGCAGTGTGGACGCGACGCCGCGCTCGGCGACGTAGGTCTCGACGAGTCGCGAGCCGAGGTAATAACCGGACCGTTCGGGGAGGACCTTGCCGCCCATGAGCCGCGCTGCGGGCGTCAGGCCCCCGGAGAGGAACCGCAGCCGCAGCCCCAGGCCGGTCTTGTCGAGGACGGGTGCCGCGACACGCCGCAGGAAGGCGTCGAGCTCGCGCGTCCGGCGGTACTGGCGGCGCGTGTAGCCCAGGTACTGCCACGGCTCGAAGCCGGGCGCCACCGCCTGCGCCGCCGCGACGGCCGCGCCCTCGTTCACGAGCAGCTCGCGCAGCGTCGCCCGGCTGCCCGTGTCCCAGTAGTCGTAACGGCCGCCCAGGTCGGCTATTAGACGCCGCAGCTCGGCGCGGCTCGTCGGCGACGTGTAGCGGACCGCGTGCGCGACTTCGTGCGCGATCCAGAGCGGGAGCAGGTGTGGCGCGAGCCCCATCCCGTACGTCTGGGGGTTCGCACGGCCGGTGAAATGCTCGAGACACACGAACGCGACGCCGCGGCCGTCCACCACCAGCTCCCCCGCGTTCGCGGCGCCCACGCCGACCATGAGGTAGACGTCCACCGCGCAGTCGGCCTCGAACCGCTCCAGCGCGCGCCGGAGCGCGTCGTCCGCGAGCGCGATGACGTCCACGTCCTCGAGCAGCCGGTGCAGGTCGGCCCGCCCGGCCGCGAGCGCCGCGCCGATCACCTGCTCGGCGTGCGGTGACTCGGGCTCGAGCACGTAGTTGCGCCAGTAGCTCGTGAGGACCGGCTTGTGCCGCTCGAAATACTCGCGATACGCCGTCGCACGATCGGGCGCGGCCAGAACCGCGAGGAACTCCGGCACGAGATTGACGAGCATGGAGCGGTGGGACCCAATTTGGGAAACGCGGGTCCCGGAGACAAGCGTCGGCCTGCTGCGGGGCTGCCGGGGGCGGTCAGGCCCTGTCGCGCATCTTCCTGCTCATCTCCGTCAGAAACCGCCGCTCGGCCGGCGTGAGACTTTCGATGCCACGCGCCGAGATCTTGTCGAGCACGCGATCGATCTCGGCCTGCGCCGGGTTGCGGTCCGGCGGACGCCGCGTCTTGATGTTCCCTTCGCCCCCGCGCGCCGCGCGCCCAGCCGCCGGATGGACCAGGACGCTCGGCTCGGAAGCGCGCCGCAGATGCCGTTCCGCCCGCGCCACGCGCAGGTCAGCGGCCTTGAGATACAGGAACCCGGCGCCGAACCCGCCCAGGTGCGCCAGGTGGGCGACCTTGTCGCTCGTGGGGATGAGGGCGAGCACGAGCGAGATCCCCACAGCGAACGTCACCAGCCACTTCGCCGCGATCGGCTCGGGGAACGGAAACACGTAGATGGGCTGGTTGGGCCACGCCCAGGCGAACGCCAGCATCACCCCGTACACGGCGGCCGAGGCGCCGATGACCAGCTCCACCGGCCGGAACTGCATCAGCAGGAACGACAGCGCCGCGCCGCCCAACCCGCACAGCAGGTAGTACGTGACAAACTGACGCCCCCCCATCCGCTCCTCCACGGGGCCTCCGAACACGAACAGCGCCAGGAGGTTGAACGCCAGGTGCAGCGGCCCGGCGTGGATGAACATGTAGGTGACGAACGTCCACGGCCGCTCGAGGGCGAGCAGCGGGGCGAACCCGAGCGCGGTTTCGAAGCGCGGGCCGACAAAGATCGTCATCTGGAGGAGAAAGACGACGAGATTCGCGACGATCAGCCGTCGCACCCAGGGGGTCATCCCGAACATCCGCTGCGGGCCCATCAAGTGTTATCCCCCACGCCTGCTCCCGGAGTTCCCCGCCAGGTGGCAGATCCGCTCGCACAACTCCGGGAACTCGACCCCCGCAGCCCGGGCGGCCTGGGGGAGGAGGCTGGTCCGCGTCATGCCGGGGAGCGTGTTCGCCTCCAGACAAAAGATGTCTCCGTCCGGGCTCAATCGGAAGTCGATCCGCGAGTAGCCGCCGAGCTTCAGCGCCCGATGCGCCGCGAGCGCCAGCTCCTGGAGCTGGCGGGCCAGCTTGGTGTCCAGCTTCGCCGGAAAGATCTCCTCCGACATTCCCGGCGTGTACTTGCACTCGTAGTCGAACAGCTCGTGCTTGGGGATGATCTCCCCGACCGGGAGCGGCACGTCCCCTAGAACCCCCACCGTCAGCTCCCGCCCGGGGATGAACTGCTCGACCATCACCTCGCTGTCGTATTGGCGGGCGAGCTCGACGGCGGGATCGAGCCCCTTCGCGCTCCGGACGAGGGTCATGCCCACCGAAGACCCCATCCGCGAGGGCTTCACGATCGCCGGCCAGCCGAGCGCCGTCGTCACGTCTCCCGGGGCGACGGGCGCCATGAACCAGGCGGGCACCGGAACCCCGGCGGCCCGGAACAACCGCTTCGAGAGGTCCTTGTCCATGGCGAGCGCGCTAGGCATGGCCCCGCTCCCGGTGTACGGCGCGCCGATCACGTCGAGGATCGCCTGGAGCGTGCCCCCCTCGCCTCTCCCGGCGTGGAGGCATAGCAAGAGGACATCCGCGCCCTTCACGGCGTCCAGCTTCGACAACCCGTTGGAGAGGAACTCCCGCTCCCGTGCGTCCAGCTCGGCGACCGACGGGGGGTCCCGCCCCACCGCGTCCGTCAGGAGGCGTCGCTCATCACCCGGCGAGAGCAGCCCGGTGACCGTGTCGACGACCTCGACCTTGTGCCCCCGGCCCCGGAGGGCCTCCACGATCTGGGCGGCGCCGGCGAAGGCGACCGTACGCTCCGCGGAGGCGCCGCCCGTGAGCACGGTGATCCGCATCAGTGGATCCCGGCCAGCTGATGCAGGAGGTCGTAGCGGGTCACGATGCCGGCGAGCTTCCCATCCCGGCGCACCAGGGCCGCGGGCGTCTCGCGGGAAAGTAGGGCGCTGAGCCGGTCTACCGGGACGTCGGCGTCCACGACCGGGAAGGGCGGATCCATCAGGGCCTCGACCGGCTGATCGAGGAGCGAGTGGTCCTCCAGCGCTTTCGCCATCAGCACTTGTTCGAAGACGGCGCCCACCCCGTCCCCACCGTCGAGCACCGGCAGCTGCGACACGTTGTAGGTGCTCATCAGGTTCAGTGCCTGGCGGACCGTGGCGCTCGGCGCCACGGAAACGAGCGGCGGCGCGGCGGTGCCGTTCTTCGCGACGAGGAGGTGCGCCACGGTCACCCGCTCGCTCTCCAGAATCTCGTTCTCCCGCAACCACTCGTCGTTGTAGACCTTCGAGAGATAGCGCTCTCCGGTGTCGCACAACACGGTTACGAGCAGCGCCTCCGGGTCGTCCACGCGGCGCGCCACCTCGAGGGCTGAGACGATGTTCACGCCGGTCGAACCGCCGCAGAACAGGCCTTCCTCCCTCGCGAGCCGGCGCGTCATGAGCATGGCGTCCTTGTCGGAGACGGTGACCCATTCATCGATCACGTCCCAGTGCAGCGACGTCGGGATCTTGTCGCCGCCGATCCCTTCGACCTTGTAGGGAAACCCTTCGATCTTTTGACGGGTGCCCGCGTAGTGGGTGTAGATCGAGCCCACGGGGTCGCCCGCGATCACGCGGACCTTCGGATTCTTCTCCTTGAGATAGCGGCCCGCGCCGCTCACCGTACCGCCCGTGCCCGGCGCGCACACGAAGTGCGTCACGCGCCCCTCGGTTTGCTCCCAGATCTCGGGGCCGGTGGTGTGGTAGTGGACTTCGGGGTTCACCGGATTGTAGTGCTGGTCGGCGAAGATGGCATTGGGGTGCGCGGCCGCGATCGCCCGGCCCTTCATGATGTAGTTGTCGGGGTGGTCGGGCGGCACTGCGGTCGGCGTGATGATGACATCGGCGCCGAGCGCCCGCAGCAGTCGCGCCTTCTCCTGCGACATTTTGTCCGGCATCGTGAAGATGCACCGGTACCCCTTCACCGCGGCGGCGAGGGCGAGCCCGACGCCCGTGTTCCCCGACGTCGCCTCGACGATGAGGCCGCCGGGCTTCAACCGCCCCTCGCGCTCCGCCGCCTCGATCATCGCGATGCCGATCCGGTCCTTCACCGACCCGCCGGGGTTGAAGAACTCGGCTTTGGCGTAGATCGGGGTACGGATTCCCTGTGCCACCTTGCCCAGGCGGATCAGCGGGGTCCAGCCAATGGTCTCGAGGACGTTGTGGTACGGCTTAAGGTTTTGCGGCATTGGTGTCCGACTTGGCGCGAGTGGTATCTCGCTTCGCTCCGCTCGTGTCCGGATTTGGCCGACTCGTGTCGCGGCCGGCCTTGACGGGCTCCACGCTCGGTAGAGTCGTGTCCGGCGGCGGGCGCCTCGGGATCTGCCGCTTGGTTCGGCTGGTATCCGGCCTTGCCCTTACGACGGCGCCCCCCCCTCCCCCCGCTCCCCCTGCCATGCCCGCTCCAACCC
>DATDFP010000245.1:0-16053 GCA_036522535.1 Gemmatimonadales bacterium | reverse complement strand
CGTTGCCCAGTGGCAGATGCAGGCCATGCTTCTCCAGAATACCGAATGGGAGCAGGCACGTGCCTTGCGCCCGGGCGATGGCATCCTTGAACTCGGCCGCCGTCAGTTCCTCCCAGTGCACCGAAAGCTTGCTTTGAGCAGCGGGTGACTGCGCGCAAAGGATCGAGGCACAGAGTACGTTGAGGGAAACGAGAAGTGACTTGTACACGTTGTCCTCGCGTGATGCGTTCGAGCCGATTATGACTCCGAAACCCACGCCGCGCCATTACTTCATCGGCGTCATCAACGCCGAGGGACAGCTGGTGCGGAACCCTGAGAAGGACAACACGGTCGCCGGCTCGCTGGTATCGCCCGACAACGGGGGCGCGACGAACTGGTATCCGCCCAGCTACGATCCCCAGACGGGTCTCTTCTATGTCGTCGTGCGCGAGCTGTACGCGATGTATTACCTGACGAACAAGGATCCGCGCATGCTCGTCGGGCTCGGCGGGAGCGAACAGGATGTCGTTGGATCGCTCGGGACCCATATCGCCGCGATCGATTACCAAACGGGAAAGGTCGCCTGGAGATATCGCTTCGAAGGATCGGGGGGCGGATTTGGTGGTGCCACCGGCTTGGTCACAACGGCGGGCGGTCTGCTGTTCGCCAACGACGGGTCCGGGAATTTGGTTGCGTTCGGCCTGCGGGGGACAGAGCCCCCGGTGCCGTTGTGGCACGCCCATATCGGCTCGATCGAGAACGCCGCGGAGACCTACACCGTGGGCGGCCGCCAATATGTGCTCGTGACCGCTGAGGGGGCGCTTTACGCATTTTACCTGCAATAGTCAGGCAGGCACGCCCCGACCTCAAGCCGGACGAAGGGGTGTGGGACTAGTGCGCGTGGCGTCGGCTCCGACTGGGACCTGTGCCCCTGGGGGGGACAGCACGAAGCCGCGGGCGACGCGCTGGAGGGCGTCCTCCGGAGTGAGCATCAGGCGCATCTCACCGACCGTGAGTCGGAGATAGGTGCGCGCGTGCAACTGGAGCGTCTTGGTTTGGGCGTAGCCGAGACGCTCGGCGACGTCCTCGATGGTGAAGCCGGGGTCCTGGAGCAGCCGGTGCGCGTACAGGACCCGGGCCGCAGCGAGGAAGTGGCGGGGCGATGGCAACCCGACGCGTGTGAACCAGCGCTCGAAGGTGCGCCGGTCCACCCGGGCGCGCGCCGCCACTTGCTGCACGGTTTGGACCTGAGCCGGCGACTGTAGCACCTCCTCCAGAACCCAACGGAGTTCACTCGGCAGCGGGGCGAGCGCCCAGGCGAGCTGGTCCAGCAGCTGCCGCGAGGTGGAGCGCGCCTCCTCTTCGGCCAGCACGTGGCGCAGGCGCGCCGGAAAGTCGTTGTACCGGACGAAGACCACGTGGCGGATGCCGCGCTGACCGAGCGCCAACAGCACAGCTGCCGTTTCGGGGGTGAGTGTCGTGTAGAGGATGAACGGCAGCGAGGGAAACATCACCCGCAGGCGCTCGATCTCGCGCTCGCTCGCCTTTCCCGTGAGGAGCGGGTCGACCACCGCCAGCTCCACGGGCCGAGTGCGGATCGTCGCGAGCGCCTCCTCCCACGTTCTGGCAGGCGCAACGGCGAACCGGGCGGGCCTGGCCCGCCGGAGGGAGTGGAGCTGGGAATCAGGTACGGCGCCTAAAACGAGCATGAATGTCGCAAATCCGCCCTACGATGCCGCGAAAACACCCTAAACAACCTCCGCAAGAGACCCGAGCGTGGAGCCACAGGTGCTACAGGCGCTCCACTTCTCACTTCGGAGGTCCGTATGTCGCGCTCGATTCGCGGTCTCTTCGCCCTTGCACTCGTGCTGGTCGCCCTCGCTGCCACGGCTTGCACCGATGCGGCCGGTCCCGGTTCGCGGTCCAGCCCCACGTGTGATATCATCAACGGCAACACCTGCCTCAACCACGACGCCACCAACGGCAATACATGATGGCGTCACCCGAGCCGCGTGAGGGAGGCTGATACCTCCCGCACCGTCTCGCTCTGAATTTCGGGCTCCGTTGACGCCTCGGAACTGATCTCGAGTTCCCCTCGGCAGTCACGGAGCCCGCTCTTGATGCGCTCGATGCGGAATACGAACTCATTCAGGCCGGCGTCTTCGGCAATCTCGAGCGCTGTGTCCAGTAGTGTCTCGGCCTGGTCGAACTGGCCGAAGCGCGCCCGGCCGATCGCGGACTTGAGGTAGAAGTCAGCGCGGATGTTCGGAGGCATCTCCTCCCTCGCGGATTCACACCGCGCACGCCAGCGCTCGAACCCGACTCGATCGCGCCGGTACGACGCGCAGTGCATCAGCTCGATCAAGGCGTCTTGAACCGCGTCCTGCGTCCCGCCACGCCGCACCACTTCGGTGAGCGCTCTTTCGGCTCCATCCGCATCGCCGACCGTGAGGAGCATCATACCCAAGTCGCCGAGCGCGCGGGTCCGCGACACGTCGTCCTCGTACAACTCGAACGCGCGCCATACGTGGCCGATCGCTTCGGAGGGCCGCCCGCCGGTGTAGAGTGCGGCGCCGATGCCTTGTTCGGCCTGAGCCTGAACGAAGCGGTCCCCTACGAGGTCAGCATCTGCCAGGATCTCCCGCAGGCGCGCCTCTGCCTCACGCAGATTCCCGCGGCCGAACATGGTGTACGCGCGACCGATCCTGCTCAGCAGCTCGGCATGCCCGTCGTTCGCACGCGAGGCCAGGGCTCCTGCCTCGGCGTACAGGTCGTCGGCTGCGTCGAACTCGTTGAGTTTGCGGCGCACGCGCGCCATCCGGAGTCGAGCCGTGATCGCGTCGGTCGGACTCATCTCGTCACCGCCAACCCGGAGCAGCGTTTCCAAGACGTCGAACGCCTCCCCGAGCTTCAATTCGTCCTCGAGATGCTGCGCGTACGCGAATAATGCGGGAATCACGAGCCGCGCATCTCTCGCTCCCACGGCGTCGGCGGCGGCGGCCACGAGACCTTGAAGGTGTGCCGTCTCGGCGCATTCCGCGGGGAGGTCCTCGCAGTAACGTCGGGTCGCCGCATGCTGGTAGTGGAACGCGTCAGCATGCACCGGCTGCCGGCCGGTTCCGAGGACGTCCACTAGCAGAAGCGCCAGGAAAGCGCCCTGGCCGAGCCGCGTCTCGAGTGAGCCTTCAGGAAGCGGATCGACCATCCGTCGCAGGAACACCGCGTGCCGCAGACCCTGCTCTCTTGCACCCGCGTGGTTCATAACTCGCCCTTTCGCCGAGAAGGAGCGGCCCTGCCGTTTGGCGAGGTGCCCCCAGGGCTTGCAACCCGCAGCCCATCCCCAACATAAGCGGCTAAGACCTCCTAGGGGAGCAGGTCACAACCCTGGCCGCTTGTCGCATTTCCACCCCTTGCTGCCGCAAAAACGCCCTAGTGTGTCGAATGACCGCTCAACTCATTGGTAGGGTCGGCCGGGCGGCGGGGCCGCCACGACGGTTGATCAGGGCGGGTAGTGACCTTGGGGGAGGTTTCATCGCGAGCGGTCCTAGTCCCGTAATGACCAGCGTGGCGAATGCGCCGTACCACGCGAGGATCCTGGCCTTGGATGCCGCATACCGGCGCTGGGGCACCCCGATCCATCGCGCCTGGTGCTGGCTGGACTGCCGCACGCTCTTTGCCTCGGGTTGATCGACCGTGCATCCGGAACGCACCGCCCGGCTGCCTGAGCCGGACGCATTGTTCGAGCTGACGCGCCAGCCGAGCGTGATTGCTCACGAAGTGGCAAATCCGCTCACCGCCGCTTTGGTGAACCTCGAGCTATGTGCCGATTTGGTGCGAGCCGCAAGCCAGGTGGAGCCGCCCTTCCGGGCTCGACTGCTCGAGGACCTGCGGCGCGTTGCCGAGGGAATTGAGCAGGCCTTCGCGTTCCTCCGCTCTATTCAGGACCGGGCGCGTGGAGCACTCGCGCGATCGGAGCGGTTCGACGCGACGCTCGTCGTGCGGTCGTGCGTCACGCTGGAGCGGCCACTGGCTCGCAAGTCCGGAGTCGCCCTGCATGGCGAGATTTCTGCGGCCTCGATCTTTCTGCAGGGCGACCCGAACCGACTTTATCAGGTGGTTACCAACCTGATCCGTAACGCCGTTTCGGCCTCAGCCGCGCAGAAGACGCCTGTGGTGGTTGCTCTCGACCGACGGGACGATGTCTTGCGCTTAACCGTTCAGGATCAGGGCATCGGAATAGCCCCCGAGCATCTCGAACAGATCTTTCAGCCGGGCTTCACCATGTGGGCATTCCGGTCCGGCTCCGGGACCGGGCTGACGGTGGTGCGTCAAATCTGCCGGCAGCTGTTCAGCGGCGAGGTGCACGTAAAGTCTGTCGTGGGCCGGGGGAGCATCTTTACGGTCACGTTGCCGATACCGGCTCAGCGCTCTCGCGCCCACTGACGCGATCGGACCGAATCCAATACGAGCTCGACGCCGGTGGCTTGCCCGAGCCACCGGCCTTCTCGTGTCTGCGCACCGCCTCGGTTGCGCCGCCACCTCGGATCCCGGCTCCAGGGACCCGTAACCGCAACCACGCGAGCCTACTGTTCGCGTGATTGCTCGGCGAGTACCCGAACAGAGAACCGCCCCCGGTCAGTGCTGGGCATCAGTGTCGTAACAGCGGGCCCGAAGATTAACCGAGTTGTACGCGACCCCTTGAAAGCAGCTCAAGGGCTCGTCGCTTTCGACCTCGTGTCCGAAGACACTCTCGCACAAAGGCCGGCAGGCCGGACTACTAACGCCCACCCTGCGTGGCGGCCATAATTGAGTCTCGTCCTTCGCCCTGTGTTCCGGATCCGGCCCATGTCGAGCGTTCATCAGGCAACACCGGCGTGACCGAGGTTGTCGAGATCAACAACCGCGGGCACGCTCACGATCGATAACAGGTGGCGCGAGGTCGCAGATACCGCTCTCGCGTTCATCCGGCGCTTCGTCGAGAAGGTACCCTGAATCGAGGTAACCCCAAAGGAGGCGTCATGACAACCCCAGTCCTCGACGATCTGAAGCGAGTGTATAACCGTGCCTGGTGGGCGCTGCTGCTGCGCGCGCTTTTGGCCCTCGCCGTGGGCGTGTTCATCTTCGCCCGACCACTCGACTCCGTCGCCGCGTTCGCGCTGGTGATCGCGTGGTGGGCCCTCTTCTCCGGTCTCGTCAACATCGTGCACGCGATCCAGCTGAAGCCCCTCATGCCACATTGGTGGGTTTGGTTACTCTCGGGGCTGGTGGGCGTCGGGTTCGGGATCTCGGCGCTCGTCTACTACCCGGGGCTCTCCCTGACGTTCGCGGTCGTCTGGGCCGCCTGGTGGCTGATGTTCACCGGCATCCTCGCCATCTATGCGGCATTTCAGGAGAAAAAGCTCGGCGTGCAGTGGGGCTGGGCCATGGCGTTCGGCGTCGTGAGCGTCGTCGCGGGCGTGTTCGCGCTGCTCTCGCCGCCGGCCACCCTCGCCGCCATCATGGCACTGATCGCCGGCTTTGCGATCGTGACGGGTTTCGCGCTACTCGTCGGGGCGTTGAAGCTCCGCTCGCTCGTGCACGCCTAGGTATGGTGCAGGGCAAGTCGAGAGGTGGCGTGAGGGCCTTGGCGCGCGTCGCGCTGGTCAGTTGCGGCGCGGCCCTGGGCCTTCCGCTGCACGGACAGCAGCCGCCGGCCAAGCTGGCGAGCTTTCTCCAGCAGCGCGTGGGGCTCGACCGGGCGCAGCTCGAGTCTATCGAGCGCGGCGAAGCGATCGTGAAAGTCCTGGACACGGAGAACAAGAGAGATGTCGCGGTGTTCGGGATCGTCGCGGTGGACGTCCCACGCGAGGTGTACGTCACACGGTTGCAAGACTTCCCGAGCTCGCTGCGCGCTCCGACGCGTCCTCGTTTCGGGATCTTCCAAGTCCCGGCGGGTGCGCCGGAGGTCGAGGCCGCGTCGGTCGCCCGAGACGACGTCGGCGATTTGAAGGACTGCCGCCCCGGCGACTGCAAGATCAAGATGCCGGCGACGGACATGCAACAGCTCCACGCCCAAATTGACTGGGGGGCCCCCGACCCGCTGGGGCAGATCAACGCGTACCTGCGCCGCCGTCTCGTGGAGTACGTCACCGATTATCGGGCGCGCGGCGACTCGGCGTTGGTGGTGTACGACGACCGCGGCGGGGTCCACGCAAGCGACGCGTTCGCCGCGCTCCTGGCGCAGTCACCGTACGTGTATCAGGACATTCCTTCGTTGCGTCAGTACTTGGCGGGGTACCCGCACGTCCAGCTGGATGGCGCGCGCGAGGTGCTGTTCTGGGCTACCGACTCAGCGTCCGGCTTGAAGCCGATTCTCTCCGTGACCCATTTGGTATCGTACGCGCCGCCCGAGCTCCCGGGGGTGAATGTTGTGGCGTCGAAGCAGATCTACGCGAATCACTACTTCGAAGGTGCGTTCGACCTTACCGCGATTGTCGACCGGGCGGGCGACGCCGGAAGGCCGGGGATCTATCTGGTCCTGCTCCGTCGCTTCCGGTTCGACCATCTGCCGAGCGGGGGGATCTTGAACATTCGCGGCAAGGTCGTGGGCAAGTTGCGCGACCAGATGCGCGTAGACCTCGCGCGACAGAAGGCAGGGTCGGAGAAGGCGCTCGGATCGACGCACGGCAGTCCTTGACTACCCCGCTCGTCGTCCAGGTAGCGGCTCGCTCTCGTTCATCACGATCGCGCCTGGAATCGAGGGCTTCGAATTCGTTACGTCTTCATCGGGTCGTGACGCCGGCCATGCGCATTCCCCGCTACCGCCTCGTGGCCCCCGTGGCCCTCGTGCTCAGTTGCGCCGTCCGCGGCGACCTGCTGAGCGCCCAGGTTTCGGTCGGCGTCTTCGCCGGGCACACCGATGTCGGCCGGGGCCGAGGCTCCGTGTCGTACGACGCGCGCGAGCAGGCGTATCTGGTCGCGGGCTCGGGTCAGAACATGTGGGACTCCCGGGACGATTTTCATTTCGTCTGGAAACGGATCAGCGGCAACTTCATCCTCTCCACGCGCGCCCGCTGGCTTGGCAGGGGCGTGGAGGAGCATCGCAAGATCGGCTGGACCATTCGACCCTCGCTCGAGCCGGGCAGCGCGCACGTGACCGCGGCGCTGCACGGGAACGGCTTGATGTCGCTCCAGTTCCGCCGAGCGACCGGCGCGATCACCGAAGAGGACACGTCACTCGACAGCCTGCCGGATGCCGACGCGGTCATCCAGCTCGAACGGCGCGATGACGCGTATTTCATGGCGGTTGCGCAATTCGGCGACACGCTCGTCACGCAGCGACTCGCCGGCGTTCGGCTCCCCGACACGGTCTACGTCGGCCTGTTCGTGTGCTCGCACAACGACACGGTCACGGAGCGAGCCACGTTCTCGAACGTCCGCATCACGACGCCGGCGAAGCGGGACTTCGTCCCGTACCGCGATTACATCGGCTCGAACCTGGAGATTCTCGACGTGCAGACCGGGAATGCGACGATCGTGCACCAGTACGCGGGATCGTTTCAGGCGCCCAACTGGACACGCGACGGGAGGGCGCTCATGTACGTGCAGGAGGGGCGTCTCTACCGCTTCGATCTCGCCCCCCCCTCGCGCTCCGCCGCCGTGATCAACACGGGATTCGCGACGCGCAACAACAACGACCACGTCCTGTCGTTTGACGGCCGCACGATGGGTATCAGTCATCATGCCGTCGAGGACAGCGGCGCCTCGATTGTCTACACGGTGCCGGCGACCGGCGGCACGCCCACCCGCGTGACCGCGAAAGGACCCTCGTACCTGCACGGCTGGTCCCCCGACGGGCGGTGGCTCGTGTACACCGGCCAGCGCAACGGCGAGTTCGACGTGTACAAGATCGCCGCCACGGGTGGTGAGGAGATCCGTCTCACGACCGCGCCGGGCCTCGACGACGGACCGGAGTTCTCGCCCGACGGCGCGTACATCTACTTCAACTCCGCGCGGAGCGGGCGGATGCAGATCTGGCGGATGCGACCCGATGGCTCGGGCCAGGAGCAGATCACCAACGACGGCTTCAACAACTGGTTTCCGCACATATCGCCCGACGGCAAGTGGATCGCGTACCTCGCCTTTCCCCCGGACGTTGCGCCGGACGATCATCCGTTCTACCGGCATGTGCTGTTGCGATTGATGCCGGTCGGCGGAGGGGGTGGGCCGGCGCGAGTCATCGCTTACGTGTATGGCGGTCAGGGCACGATCAACGTGCCGTCGTGGGCGCCGGACGGGAAGCGACTCGCGTTCGTGAGCAACTCAGTCCTCACCCCCTGACCCCGGTCCCGTCGGCAGCTCTTTGCGCGACATCCGTAATGACGGACAGATCCTTCGCTTCGCTCAGGAACAGAACCAGTCCTTCGCCAAGTCTTCCAGGGTTTGAAAAGCGGATCCTTCGCGCCTGTGGCGCTCAGGATGACATGCAGGCTTGACGGGTGGACCATCGAGTACCAACCTCGACCATCATGGTCGGCGATGGAAGCGCCGCATTCATCATGCGAGAGGCCGCAGACGGCGAGAACGATTGGTGGCCGTCGGTGGCGGCGCGCAAGGGCAAGCGCGGTGAGTCGCAGTGAGGCCGATGAAAGTCGCCACCTGGAACGTCAACGGGATCCGCGCCCGCGCCTCCCAGGTTCGGCAGTGGCTGGAGCGCGAGCGGCCCGACCTGGTCTGCCTGCAGGAGCTGAAGGCCGAGTCGTCGCAGATCCCCGAGGAGTGCAAGGTCCCCGAGTATCATGCGTACTGGCACGGCCGCAAGGGCTACTCGGGCGTGTCGCTCCAGGTGCGCAAGGAGCGGTTCGCCGTCGATCCGCTGTACAGCCATCCCTCGTTCGACATCGAGTCACGCATCGTGCAGGTGGAGCACGGCGACCTGGTGATCGCCTCCGTCTACGTCCCGAATGGCGGGAAGGACTACGCCGCGAAGCTGGAGTTCGTGACGCGGCTGACCGACTGGGCGCGACAGCTCCACGCCGATGGACGCTCGCTAGTACTCTGTGGCGACATCAACATCGCGCGGACCGAACTGGACGTGCACCCCAAGGAGCGCAAGCCCAACGCGGTGGGCCAACGGCCCGAGGAGCGCGCGCTGTTCGAGGCGCTGCTCGGCACCGGCCTGGCGGACCTGGGGCGCGTGTTCGACCCCGACAATCCGGGGCTCTTCACCTGGTGGGCGCCGTGGCGCAATCTTCGCGCCCGCAACATCGGGTGGCGCCTGGACTACGTGCTGGCTTCACCGGCCGTCGCGGCTCGCGCCACGAGCTGCGTGGTGCAGGCCGACGTCGGCACGAGTGATCACGCGCCGGTCGTGATGACGATGGGGTGAGTATGTGCCGCTCGCCTGAGGCATCCGTCATGACCACATGTCGACGCCACGCCGGGCGCCGTCTTGCGCGTGCAGAATCCCTGACGGCAGATTCCGGGCCCGGACACCGAGTGCATCAGGCGTGACACGGCCCGTGCGGATGATGGCGAGTTCTTTCGTATTCGCAAGTGTCGTGGCGCGGCTACCGGCGACTCGCGCCGTGCGCCATTACTACATCGCGGCCGAGCCGGTGATATGGGACTACACGCCGAGCCAATCGGACCTGATTCACGCCGATGAGGTCCCGTTCCCGTGGCGCGGTCACACCATCTGGGACAAAGAGCGCTACACGGAGTACACGGACAGCACCTTCACAACGCCGAGGCCCCAACCGCCCTGGCTCGGTATCCTCGGTCCCGTGCTGCGCGCGGAAGTGGGAGATGAGATCGTCGTCCATTTCCTGAACCGCTCGAGACGCTCGCACAATCTCCATCCCCACGGCCTGCGGTACGACAAGGCGAGTGAGGGCGCGTTCTATGTGCCCTATGGCGAAGGCGCGCGGATCCCGCCGGGCGGCCGCTTCGTCTACCACTGGTTCGCCAATCCGGCGAGCGGTCCGGCCCCGGGGCAACAAGGCTCGGTGGTGTGGTGGTACCACTCGCACGTGGACGAGCCGACCGAAACGAACGACGGCCTCCTGGGCCCGATCGTCGTGACGGCGGCCGGGAAAGCAAAGCCTGATGGAAGCCCCAAGGACGTCGATCGCGAGTTTGTGACGCTGTTCATGATCTTCGACCAGACGCTCGGGGGGGGAGTTCAGCCGCCGACGCCCCCGCTCGAGCAGCTGCGGCCGCATCTCCGTAGCCGGATTCCCGACCAGGGCGTGTTCGCCACGATCAACGGCTACGCCTTTGGCAACCTGCCCGGTCTCGTCACGACCGCCGGCGAACGGGTCCGCTGGTACCTCATGGGCATGGGCAGCGAGCGCGATCTGCACACGCCGCACTGGCACGGCACGACCGTCCGGCTGAACCAGCGCCGGACCGACGTGGTGGAGCTGCTGCCCGGGAGCATGATGGTCGCCGACATGGTGGCCGATAACCCGGGCACGTGGCTCTTCCATTGCCAGGTCTCCGATCACATGGAGGGGGGCATGATGGCGACGTTCACCATCCATTATCCGCCGCGCCCCCGACCGGTGCGCTTCGTGAGCGGGAACTTCTGGAATGCCGAGCAGAGGATGGAGGTAGGGGTGACGAATTCGTCAGGCAAGGCGATTCGGGAGATGCGCCTGCATCTCGAGTATCTCGTCCGTTGGCCGCAGAACCTCCGCGGCTTCGCGCACGAATGGACGCTCGGGCGGTCGTTGCCCCTCGGCGAGACCGACACGGTCAGCTTCCAGGATTACTTTCTGCAAAGCGGGCTGCTCGGCTATTTCGGCAACCAGGAGATCGCCGGTTGGGTCGTCCACCCGACCCTCATCGAGTACGCCGACGGCACCTCCTGGAAGCCCCGCGAGCATGGTGAGGCCTTCGAGATCTTCTGGCGCGATCCGCGTCATCCCGCGCTGGAGGCGCTACCCCCGCTCCAGCCCGACCAGGAGCTGCCGGAGGAGCACCCCCGCTAGTGCCTTTGGGCGGACGCCTTCGTGGACTTACTTCGCTCGCCTTGGCCTTGCCTTTCCACCGGCTGTATTGAGGGCGACCGCGGCACGGATGAGCGCCTTGAACGCCCGCGCGTCGACCTCCTCCCGCTCACGGATGTCGATCGCGCGGCGTACGTTTCCGTCGAGACTCGAGTTGAAGAGACGGGCCGGATCCTTCAGAAACGCGCCCCTGGCGAAGGTAAGCTTCACGACATTCTTGTACGATTCGCCAGTGCAGATGATGCCGTCGTGCGACCAAACCGGAGTGCCCGGACTCTTCGGTTTCACCCACTTCCACTCCTCGACGACGTCCGGGTCTGCGTCCTTGATGAGCTTGCGCATTCTGCTCAGTGTTTCCCCGCGCCAGTCCTCGAGTTCGGCGATTCTTTTCGAGATCAGCTCCGCCGCCGACTGGCCTTGGCTGGCGCCCGATGTTTTCATGTTCTCATCCTAGAAGTTGCGGTTCAGGCGTTCGCCGGCGTGGCCTGCACGCGGCGCCAGAAGAAGTACGAGAGCCCCCAGAGCACGCCGGTGGCCGCCGCCCAACCCCACGCCTCCGGGCCATCGCCCACCGAAAGGTGGGCGATGAGCGCAGAGCCGAGGTTGATGGCGAAGCCGGCGTAGGCCCACTCCTTGAGCCGCGCCGGCACCGGCGCAAGCAGCAGCACCACGCCGAGGAACTTGGCCCACGAGAGCTCCACGCGGAAGTAGTAGGCGGGGAAGCCGAGGCGGGTGCTCCCTCCTTGGATTCAACGTTCAACGCCGAACTGCTTTGCGTACTCCGCGTTCAGTCGCTGCCAGCCGCCGAACTTCATCGCCTCGGGACCAACGATGCGGCCGATGGGGGCTCCGCTGAGAAGGTGATCCAGAACATCGAAGCAAATGTGCCACCCGGCAGCACCCATCGAGATGAAGCGGCGATCGATGTTGGTCCACAGCGTCAGGCGCGTGCCGCCACCAACGGCCTCGAGTTGCCACCGCATATCGAAGCCACCCCAGTTGTACTCGAGCACCTTGGGAGCGTCGGCTCGCGTCACTGTGGTTTCGGTTACGTGCGGCGTGGGCGCTCCGACCGTGGTGAGCTTCACCCTGGCTCCAACCGTACTCAGGCTCCCATCGGCATCGAAGGGCGCCCACTCGCGCAGCTGCGCCGGGTCGGTAAGCGCCTGCCAGACTTTTTGCGGCGAGTGGCGCAGCTCTCTGACGAGTATGAGCGTCCACTTCTCCCCGTCCTTTCGTACCTGCGCCCCGCTGGCCGGACCCGGCGTGTACTGCTCGCGATCGGTCATCGTCTTCTCCTTGTCTTCCTCTTCGTTGGTGTTGACTGCTCCATGCGATCGAGGTGGCGTTCGAGAGCATCTACATGAGCGGACCAGAACCGACGGAACGGAGCCAGCCAGGCATCCACCTCCTGAAGTGGTTCTGGCCTCAATCGGTAGAGACGGCGCTGTGCGTCCACCGTGGATTCCACGAACCCGGCCTCGCGCAGCACTCGCAGGTGCTTTGACACGGTCGGCTGCGGCAGACGAAGCTGACGCTCGATCTCTCCCACCGACTGTTGTGACGAGACCAGGAGGCGCAGTATCGCGCGGCGGTTCGGCTCCGCAATGATTGCGAACACGGATACCATGGTCTTAGTATACTCCATATAGCATATACGTGTCAAGGCATATACAAGAAACGTTCGTGGCATCGAACGCCCGCAGTTTCTTTCGGCGTGATTTGCGAGTCCCCGCCTCGCCCGTAAGTTCCAAGGAACCCTCTCGTCCGCGCCGAGGAGAAGCCCATGCCACCCACTCGCGCCCGCCCCCGCCCCCGCCCCGGCGGCCCCGTTCGCGCGATCGCGTGCCTGCTGGCCCTGACGTCAGGCACCCGCGCCGTCCTCGCCGCCCAAACTAGCTCGACGCCGGAGCACTTGACGGCCGACACGCCAAAACGGACCGTAGCGGGAGCCAGCTTCATCGCGCCTGCCGACTGGACCTTCTCGGTGCACGGCCCGGCCACCATCCTCACGGCCCCCGAGGGCGACTCGCGCATCGCGCTCGTCGACGTCCGTGCGCCCACCGCCGACTCCGCCGTGGCGCTCGCCTGGGCCGCGTACCTGCCCGGGCACACCTGGCCGCTCAAGGTCGTCACGCCCCAGCCCGACAAGGATGGCTGGTCGGATCGGCGCAACTATGACTACCAGACCTCGCCCAACGAGAAACGCGGCGTCGGCCTGCTCGCGCAGCGCGCCGGCGACGTCTGGACGGTGGTCGTCTACGACATGAGCGACGCGACGGGCGAGAAGCGCCTCGCCGCGGTGCAGCTCATCTTCGACCGGCTCTTGCCCAAGGGCTTCACGCGCGAGTCATTCGCCGGGAGAAAGGCCGCCACCCTCGACGCGGCCCGTCTCGCGAGACTCTCCGCGTTCACCGAGCAGGCCAGGCAGGAGCTCCGCGTGCCAGGCGTGGCCGTGGGCATCGTCCAGAACGGGAAGGTGGTCTTCGCCGACGGGTTCGGCGTCCGGGAGCTCGGCAAGCCGGAGAAGCCCGATGCGAACACGTTGTTCATGGTGGCGTCCAACACCAAGGCGCTCACCACGCTGATGCTGGCCAAGCTCGTCGAGGCGCACCGGTTCGGGTGGGAGACGCCCGTCACCTCGCTCCTCCCGTCGTTCAAGCTCGGCGACACCGCCACCACCCGACAGGTGCTCGTGAAACACCTCATCTGCGCCTGCACCGGGCTCCCGCGGCAAGATCTCGAGTGGCTGTTCGAATTCAAGAACAGCACGCCCGAGTCCGCGCTGAAAACGCTGGGGACGATGCAGCCCACCAGCAAGTTCGGGCAGATGTTCCAGTACTCGAATCCGATGGCCGCGGCGGCCGGTTACACCGGGGGTCACGTAGCCTTCCCGGACGTCGAGCTCGGCGCTGCGTACGACAAGGCGATGCGCACGCTCGTCTTCGACCCACTGGGCATGACCTCCACGACGTTCGATTACGCGAGAGCGCTCGCGGGGAACCACGCGTCGCCACACGCGCCCGACATCGACGGTAAGGCAAGCGTCGCGGCGATGGACATCAACTACTCCGTCATTCCGGTGCGCCCGGCAGGAGCCGCGTGGAGCAGTGTTCGTGACATGCTGAAGTACATCTCCATGGAGCTCGCCGAGGGAAGGCTGCCTGACGGCACGCAGTACATCCGCCGGGAGACGCTGCTCGCGCGCCGCGCGCCCCAGGTGCCGATCGGGAAGGAGGCCACCTACGGCATGGGCCTCATGGTGGACACGAAATACGGGACGCCGGTGGTGCACCATGGCGGCGACATGGTCGGGTTCCATAGCGACATGATGTGGTTGCCGGACTACGACGTGGGTGCGGTGGTGCTCACCAACGGGAACCCGGGGTGGGTGCTGCGCACCGTGTTCCGGCGCAAGCTGCTGGAGGTGCTGTTCGACGGCCGCGACGAGGCCGACGCGGACGTCGCGTCGCAGGCGAAGAGCTACTACGCGCAGCTGGCCGCCGACCGGAAGCTCCTCACCGTCCCGGCCGACCCCGCCCAGGCGGCGCAGCTCGCCAGGCACTTCCACAATGACGCCCTGGGCGACATCGACGTGCGCCGCGAGGGGGAGGGCGGCCGAACCGTGTTCGACTTCGGCGAGTTCCGGAGCGAGGTCGCCACGCGGAAGAATCCGGACGGCTCGCTCTCGTTCATCACCATCGCACCCGGAATCGAGGGCTTCGAGTTCGTGGTGAGCGATAGTGCCGGGAAGCGGCTCACGATTCGCGACGCGCAACACGAGTACGTGTTCACCGGGTCCTGACGGCGAGGCGAACGAGGCAACGATCGTGAACAATCTTTACGCGCGCAGCGTGTTCTTCGTCAGAGACGCCGAGCGTGCGCTCCGCTTCTACACGGAAACGCTCGGCTTCTCATTGGACTGGAAGTATGAAGAACAGGGCCGCGCATTCGTGGTGCAAGTCGGCCTGCTCGGATTCGAGCTGATCCTGAATCAGACTGGGCCACAGACCGAAGATCGGGCGGGTCACGGCCGCGTGTTTATCGGACTCGAAGACGACCAGGTTGGCAGATTTCGCGGGCATATCAGGGAGAAGGCGATCAAGACAGAGGTCGTCCAGTGGGGCCGCCCAACGCTGGTCATTCGCGATCTGGATGAGAATGAATTGTTCATCTGGCCGGAGCGCGAACGGACGAGCCTGGACGCGCAGCTCGCCGGCGCCTAACCTCTCGGAAGGGAGTCACACGTGATGCTCGTCCTTCGTTTCGCCCATGTCTTTTTCGGCGCGTTATGGGTCGGCATGATGGCGTTCCAGACGTTCTTCTTGATGCCGGCACTCGCGGAGGTGGGGCCGGACGCGGGGAAATTGATGGCGGCGCTGATGCGGCGCCGCCTGCCGGTTATCCTGCCGATCGTCGCCCTCATTACGCTGGTCTCAGGCTTCTGGCTGTTCCAGCGGCTCTCCGGCGGAGCGGCCGCGGGGCTGGTGCGTACGCCGATGGGTCTGGCGTTCGGGTCAGGCGGAGCCGCCGCGCTGCTCGCGTTTCTGGTGGGCATCGTGGTGATGCGACCCGCCATGATGCGGTCCGCAGCGCTGGGGTCGTCGCTGCCGTCGGCGTCGCCCGAGGAGCGCCCCAGGATCTCGGCGGAGTTGCAGCGGCTCAGGGCACGAGGGGCGATGACGGGGTGGGTCGTGATGATCTTGCTGCTATACGCCCTCGGGGCGATGGCGGTGGCGCGATACCTGTGACAGTCACGGCCCCGGCGCGGGGCATTCACTACTCATTAGGGAAGACGCGGGCGGTATGCGGGGCAAAGGCCTCACCTTCGACACCGGCTTCCTCAGCGCCGGCACGAGCACACGCGAACCGTTCGACCCTGACGTCGTGCGGCGCGAGATGCGCATCATCCGCGACGACCTGCACTCCAACGCCGTGCGCGTCACCGGCGGCAATCCAGACCGTCTGGAGATCGCGGCCACGTACGCCGCCGACGCCGGGCTCGAGGTTTGGCTCTCCCCGTTCACCAACGGCCTCACGCAAGGCGAGCTGCTGGACCTGCTCGCCGACTGCGCCGAGCGCG